>MNYI01000123.1 GCA_001873945.1 Candidatus Desantisbacteria bacterium CG2_30_40_21 | reverse complement strand
ATAAAAGAGTTAAAAATTATAGCTACAAAAGGCTGGATATCCAATGCCCGTGCAGGTAATCATGGAGGTATCGGAAATACTCTTGAAGATTTATTAGGAATTACTGAAAACAATTTGCCAATACCAAACGCAGCCGAATGGGAATTGAAATCACAGAGAATAAATACTACCGC
This sequence comes from Candidatus Desantisbacteria bacterium CG2_30_40_21, assembly GCA_001873945.1. GTDB lineage: Bacteria > UBA9089 > CG2-30-40-21 > CG2-30-40-21 > CG2-30-40-21 > CG2-30-40-21. Next base: position 5,962 of record MNYI01000123.1, on the reverse strand, counting down.
ACTTACAACACTATTTCATATTGAAGTATGGAACATTTTATTGATCCTTAGATTGAGAAAGCATGGATGGATGAAACAGAAAAAAGATGGCAGGAGATTGAACAAGGAAGGGTGCAATGTATATCAGCCAAAGAAGTGATGAAGAAGGCCAGAGCCAGCCTGAACAAATAGTTTTAGATTATCATCCAGCCGCAATTTATGAACTCATTGATACTACAATAAAAAAACAGGAGAATAACCAGTGAATATTCTTAACATTATAATACTGCTTGCCCTTACCATCAACCTCATTACGGTCATTCCTGTCCTTGCAGCTGAAAAAAAAGATGCCTTAAATGAAAAGGAGTTGTTTAATCTGGCTACCCAGTTATATATTCAGGATGAGGATAAGACCGCAGCTTCATATTCGTTTAATCTCTTTCTTAAACGGTTTCCTGAGAGTAAAAAGGCTGTGAGGGCACAGTTTATGGTTAGCGAATGTATGGTTGGCCAGCAAAAAAAAGTTTTATTATCAAAAATTACCCATGGAGTAAAGGATGAGATTGCACCTGCTGCCTTCAAATCAGCCATTGCTATCTATGAAAAGATTATAACTAAATATCCCGATAGCAATCTGGCTGATGATGCCCGCTATCGAATTGGTGAATGCTGCTTTAACCAGAAAGAGTATGATAAGGCTTTGTTACAATTTCAGAGGCTTATTGACAACTATCCACGAACCTACCTCAGGGCAGAGGCAATGATGGGGATTGCCCAATGTTACCTGATGATGGAAAAATGGGGAAATAGCAAGCAGGCTTTTGATGACCTGATAATAGCACACCCAGCCTATCAACGACAGAAAACCGTTATCTATAGCCTTGGATTAATTAACTATAGACAAGAAAAGTACGAAAAGGCATTAGAATTATTCAATCAGATTGATACCCCCGGGGCAATCTATTATACAGGCAAGTCCTTAGAGTCGCTTAATCGACCACTCCTTGCCATTGGTTCGTATAAAAAGCTCATAGATAATTACGCAGAGAGTGTATTTTTGGAAAATGCCTATTATCTCTTAGGGGAGATGTTTTATCTCTGTCAGGACTACACCTCAGCCAGCGTTAAATATCAAGAGTTTATGCAAAAATATCCAAGAAGTGAGATGGTGGCATTTGCCAAATATAAGCTCGCCTGTATTTATCTTAAACTAAAGGATTATACCGCAGCCATAGATAGCTTTGAAACCATTGTCAGGCAATACCCAAAACACTCCATTGCCACTTCTGCTCAATTTATGGTTGGAATCAGCCGCATGGAGCTTCAGCAATACTCTAAAGCCTGCTTTGATTTTGGCGTAATTGTTAATCAATACCCTACATCTGACCTTGTACCAGATGCCTTATACAAGATTGGATGGTGCTATTTGAAACAGGAAAATTATAAATTAGCTGCATCCACCCTTCAGAGGCTTATTGAACAATATTCAAATCATCTCCTGATTCCAAGAGCCTATCTTTTAGCAGGAAACTGTTATTATATGCTCAAAAACTATGAACAGACCATTGCTGCCTACAAAAAGGTGCTTTATCAATCCGAACAGACTGAGCTTCACGAGGTAGCCATTTATCTTATCAATCGTGCCTACTATGCTCAGGGAAATTACGACTCGGTAATCAGCGGCTATCATTATATGCTCAATAACCTTCCGCCAGGTAAGAGTAAGTGGCGGGCATTTGCCTATTTAATGATAGCTGAGGCATATTATCAAAAGGGAGACATGGATGATTCAAAAGAAATTTATGAGACGATTATCAATAATTACCCTGAAAGCGATGCAGTATTCTATGCTCAGGATGGGCTAATCTGGTATTGTCTTCAAAAGGGGGAATATGAGGCAGCATTCCAAAAGAGACAAAAGCTAAAGGAAAGTATGGCTCTGAAAAATATAGCTCTAACAGGGATGGATGTTAACCGCCAGTATGAGATAGCCAATGGTTTATTTAATCAAAAGAAATATACCGAGGCACTTGAGGTCTATGAGAGCTTTTCCCGGGATTATCCGGATAATCAATTTGTACCAGAGGGGTTATATCGGATGGGGCTTTGTTATTATCAGTTAGAATACTATCGGGAGGCAATTGATATTTGGGAGAAACTCAGCAATACCTATAAGGAGCATCCAATCGCAATTGATGCCTTATGCAAGGTAGCAGATACATATTTTCGGGCACAGGAATATAATAAGGCTATTGTTGTTTATCAAAAAATTATTAAAAATTATCCCAAGTCCCAAAGCGTCAAGGATGCAAGATTAAGAATCGGGCAATCCTATTACAATGCCATGGATGACGAAAAAGCAATTGCCGAATTTCAAGGATTTATTGATGCCTTTCCTGATGACCCAAAGGCATCAGATGCCTTATCTGCCATAGAGGCATCCCTTTATCGACAAGAAAGAAAGTTGCTTGCCGCCGGCGATAAAGAGGGAAACTCAACTGCCGCAATCATTAACATGCTCAGGGGTTTTATCACCAAGTACCCAAAGAGCAAATTGGCTTCCGAGATGCAATTTCATCTGGCACAAAAATACTTTGAGCTTGAACAATATGCTCAGGCAGTAGAGGAGTTTTCACGCATAGCCATAAACTATTCAGACAGCAAATATATGGCAGATTCTCAATACCTGCTTGGAGAAAGCCTTTATGAACTTAAACGATATGAGGAAACCATTGCTGTGTATCAGCGATTAATACAAAACTTTCCCAGTCATGAATCCATTCCAGTTGCCTTGTTTCATCTGGGCACATCATTTTACAATCTGGAACGACTTGAGGAGGCAATTAAGACCTATCAAGGTCTTGCCCAAAATTATCTCAATAGCGAATATACCTCAGCAGCCCTTTTCAACATAGCTCTATGCTATAAAAAAATGGGTAAATTAGATGAAACAATCAATGCCTATCGCACATTTTGCCAGAAATACCCTGACGATGACATGACTACCAAAGTATTGATGGAATTAGCTACAATATGTCGCAAACAGGGTAATTTTCAGGAAGCAATTAAAACCCTGACTGACCTTTCAAATAAGGTTCATGATGAATCTAAAATGGAGATAATCTATAATACTGCTGAATGCTATCTGGCTATGAAAGACAAGGAAAAAGCAAAACTTGAGTATCTCAAGCTAAAGAATATGACACCTAAGGGAAACTCATGGCGATTGACTGCCTTAGCCAAGCTCGGCGAGGGTTACGAAGAACAAGAACAATGGCAGAAAGCCATAGAAGTCTATGAGGATATTGTTAAGAATACTGGCAAACCAGAATGGAAAAAGGCAGTGAGTGAGAGGATAAAGTTGCTTAAAGAGGCGTTGAAATAAATCCACCTGTGCAATCGGTTGCACAGGTGGAAATAAGGTATGGTTTGTCCTAATTGACACATATTGTGTCTTTGATATTCAGTATTATACTGTTGCGTATAATTTTTATGTATTTTTATTAAAAGAACATAAAATCATGCTTGACTTTCTCTTGAAAATATGGTAAATTAATAGCTATGCAAATAGGGATAACATCAGACACACATATTCCGGTAAGGGCACATTCCTTGCCGAACATATTAATTCAAGAGTTTTCCAGGGTAGACTTAATTCTTCATGCCGGTGATATCCTTACCATGGATGTGTTAATGGAATTAGAAAAATTGGCTCCGGTAAAGGCTGTCTATGGAAATATGGATAAGCCTGAGACAAGGGAACAATTAGAAGAGAAGATAATCGTAGAGGTTGAGGATGTAAAAATTGGATTAATTCATGGCATTGGCTCAAAAATAGGATTAGCCTCACGGATAAAGAAGGAATTTCCTGAGACAATAGATTGTATTGTCTATGGTCATACCCATGTGCCTGAATGTCGCCTTGAAGATAATATCCTGTTTTTTAACCCTGGCAGCCCAACAGATACAGTGTTTGCCCCGTACCGAAGTTTTGGAATAATAGAGGTAAATGGGAAGAGGATAAAGGGAAGATTGATTAAGATTGATTAGTTTCCACCCCTTATCCCCGATAGCGGGGGACATATAGGGAGGAGCCAGTGTCTGACCCCAATCTATTCCAATCTATTTTTTTGAATTTTGTAAGGTGAAACATGAATATGGTTACAGTTAATGAGGCAATGTTCAACCTTGACTTGCTGTTTGCAAGTGTTATTTCAAATGCTGAACCAACTATTATTACCACAAATACAGGTCAGCAAGGGATTCTCTTACCATTAAACGAATTTAATGCATGGCAAGAAACAGCATATCTTATGTCTAATCCAGCCAATGCGATACATCTCCGTCAGTCTATCGCAGAAGCACAGTTGGGAAAGATATTTGAATAAGAGCTGATTGAGCCATGAGATTAGTTTTTACTTCCTCTGCATGGCAAGACTATCTGTAGTTTCAAGAGAAGGATCGTCAGCTATTGAAACGGATCAACAAGCTGATTAAGAATATACTACGCACACCTTTTGAGGGAATAGGAAAACCTGAATATCTGAAAGCAGGCCTATCGGGTTATTGGTCACGACGAATCAATGACGAACACCGTTTGATTTATGGTATAACCAAAACAGACCTCGTGATTATTTCTTGTCGCTATCATTACGCAAAGTAATTGTTCCACTGCAACTTGCATTACCAAGGCAATGGATAGAGTTAGGGAAAAATAGCAATAGCAGGGGAGACTGACCCCAATGCCTTCAGCATGGAGATATAAATGCCGATATTTGAATATCAATGCCAAAAATGTACAAAAAAATTTGAGACACTGGTTATGTCAAAAAATGAGGTTGTTCAATGCCCTGAATGTGGCTCAGGGGAGTTAAAGAAACTGTTGTCCCTTTTTGGTTTTAAGCCTGCTGGGTCAAGGTTTGTTTCATCCTCAACCTCATCAGGTGGTTGTACAAGTTGTTCGACAAAGGCATGTAGTAGCTGTCATTAAGGTGTGAATTCTTTTATATACAAGGAGGGCATGCTATGAAGATTCTTCAACTTTTGCAGGACGATAACGGTATGTTTTCTTCTACCAGATTGGCATTTCTCGTCTGGGGAATTGGAGCATTCGTCGTGTGGGCAGTTCAATCATTTCACAATCAGATTTTAGTCAATCGTGGTGTTTTGGCGGATATTCCAGAGAGTGTCCTGATGGTGATAGCAGCATTGATGACTGGGAAGGTTATCCAGAAATTTAAGGAAACCAAGGTGGAAGAAACACCAAAGAAGGAGAAAGATGCTGGGTAAGTAGCCACAAGGAAAGATGATTGTTGTAGCAGTTGTGTCATTGGTGGGTGAAACAAAAACGGGGGGTATGTATGATTCCAGAGGTCAAAGAGCTCAAAAACTCAATTGAGTGCTTATTATTTGTCAGTGGTGAGCCTTTGAGTCTGAAAAAAATAGCCCAAATAATTGACACAGATATTCCGGTGGTGGAAAGCATTATAAAACAGCTTCAGGATGAGTATCAGGAACGGGGGCTGATGATATTGAATGTAGCAGGAGGGGTTCAAATGTGTACCAATCCTCAGTATGCCTGCTGGATAAAGAAGCTTTCAAACTCTCCAAACAATGATAAACTTTCTTTTGGGGCACTTGAAGCCTTAGCGGTTATTGCTTATAACCAGCCTGTAACCAAGGCGGAAATAGAATTCGTTCGCGGTGTAAATTCTGTGGCTCAAATTCAGAAGCTATTAGAGAAGAGGTTAGCCAGGGTTGTTGGACGGAAGGATGTACCGGGTCACCCATTTTTGTATGGTACAACTAAGGAATTCTTGAAATGCTTTGGTTTGTCAGATATATCTTATTTGCCACCAATTTCTTCGGATAAAAAGGTGGAAATAGTAGGGTAGGGGACAGGTTAGTAGTGAGTGATAAGGAGGAAGAATTAATCACTCGCCACTAACCGCTAACCACTAACCTGTCTCACAAGGAGGAGCGT
>MNYI01000238.1 GCA_001873945.1 Candidatus Desantisbacteria bacterium CG2_30_40_21 | reverse complement strand
CTATTTTTAGAAGAAAAAATAGGGCGCTGTCCCCATTTTCCCCCCATTTTCCCATTTTCCGGCATAAATAACCTGTTCATGGTGAGTATTTACTTGAGATTGTTCCTGCATGATATTTCTCCTTTTTGTTAAATTTTCAATCCCGTTTGCAATGCCTTAAGCCCGGCAACAGTGAGTAGACCCATTACCATCCAACGAATAAATGTTGGCTTTGCCTTCTTAAGGATTCGTACACCAATAAATGAACCGAACATGATTCCTATCAGGGATGGAATTACAATCATAGGTATTACACAACCTTTATTAAAGTAAATCCATGCAGCTGATGTGTCTGTAATTGAAAGCAAAAACTTACTGGTACCAACACTAATCTTTAATGGTGCCCCCATTAGCATATTCAACACTGGAACATTTGCCCAGCCTGCACCAAGCCCAAACATGCCAGCCATAAAACCAATAATAACAAATGTGGCAAGTCCAAGAGGGGTACGATGTATCTTCCAATTGACAGCTTGACCGGTACTTCCCTCAGTGTAGATACCGTGTATCCGCAGGGCTGAAGACAATATGTCCGCCTTGGGGACCACAGGTAATTCTGATTTCTTTGCCGTAAACAGAAGAACAACAATTCCAAGAATAATTACTCCAAGAAGTGTCTGGACAATATTGGTAGGTATAGCAAGCCCAATCATTGCTCCAAATATAGCAGATGTCGAGGCAATAAGGGCTACAGGAATAGCCAGCCTCAGGTTTGCCAGATCAGATCTGAGTAACGAAGGACCTGCTGCTAAGGCACCACAAAGTGCTACTAAAAGCCCTGTCCCTCGAACAAAGTCCAGATGAAAAGGGAAAAATCCACTGATAATAGGTACATAAAGCACCGCACCGCCAATACCACCCAAAACAGCAGCAATCCCCATAAATAAAGTAACAACAAATAAGCTACTTGGTCATACCCACCACGCTACAGAACTATTGGCTGAGGTTACTGTTTCTGTGGCAGCAGCAATAGCTGGATTAAGCATCATAAGCATGGCAATTATACCAAGCCATAAATATAATCCTTGAAATACTGATTTAACTCGAATACACATCTTTTTAATAATCTCCTCGTATTGATAAAAAAAAATCCCCCTGATCTGCGTGTTGCCTGCCTGTGCATATTCTCGCACAGACAGACAACGAACAAACAGAGAGACACTACCTTACCTTTTTTCTTCTTTTAACCAGCCCATCATACTCCTTAATTCTTCTCCAACCTTTTCTATCAAATGTTCTGCATCATTCCTTACAAGGGCATTTAATACCGGTTGATTTGCCTGATTTTCAAGTATCCATTCCTTGGCAAATTCCCCAGTCTGAATATCTGACAGAATTTCCTGCATGGTTTCCCTTGTTTCATCATTGATAATCCATTTTCCACGGGTAACATCCCCATATCTGGCTGTACCACTTATTGCCTGTCTCATGCCAGTGATACCTTTCTCATGGATGAGGTCTATGATTAACTTTAATTCATGGCAACATTCAAAGTAGGCTATCTCTGGCTGATACCCTGCTTCTACTAAGGTGTCAAAACCTGCCCGTATCAATTCTGTTAATCCACCGCACAAGACAACCTGTTCGCCAAACAAATCGGTTTCTGTCTCCTCCTCAAAGGTTGTTTCAATGATACCGGCTTTAGTACCGCCAATTGCTTTACCATATGCCAGAGCAAGCTCCAGTGCCCTGCCAGATGCATCTTGCTGCACAGCCACAACGCATGGAACACCGCCACCCTCTGTATAAACCCGTCTGACGAGCTTACCAGGCCCCTTGGGTGCAATCATAACCACATCAACATCCGGTGGTGGAACAATCTGACCAAAGTGGATATTGAACCCATGTGAAAAACCAAGCACCTTACCTGGATCCAGGTTTGGCTTTACAGCTGATTCATAAATACTTTTCTGCGTCTGATCTGGTACCAGCATCTGGATATAATCAGCCTGTGCAGCTGCCTCTTGTGCAGAAACAGGAGTAAAACCATCCCGTTTTGCCATCTCATAATTTCGTGAACCTTCTCGTTGGGCAATAATAACATCACACCCACTATCCCTTAAGTTTTGTGCCTGTGCATGTCCCTGAGCACCATAGCCAATGATGGCTATCTTTTTACCCTTTAACAGGGTCAAGTCCGCATCCTCTTCGTAAAATATCGTTGCCATTGTTTCAACCTCCTTAAAAATGATAGGCCTTATAGGAACTATAAGACATATTCTTATTCTTTACTTTTCCCCTCTCACCACCGCCACTTTGCCTGTCCGCACCAACTCCTTTACCCCAAAGGGTTTAAGCATTTCAGTAATCCCGTTTATCTTGCCTTCATCACCGGTTATCTCCACAGTTATTGTCTTTGGGGAGACATCAATAACCTTACCTCGGAATATCTCCACTATCTCCAGAATCTTTCCCCTTTGCCCCTCATCTACCCCAACCTTAATCAAAACCAATTCCCTTTCGACATGATCCTCTTTGGTTACATCCATAACCTTAATTACATCAATGAGTTTATTGAGTTGCTTTTCTATTTGTTCAATAATTTTATTATCACCATGGGTAACAATAGTCATTCTCGATATCATAGGGTCATCTGTTTCTCCCACACACAGGCTATCGATATTATATCCCCTTCCGGAGAACAATCCCGACACCCGTGCCAGCACCCCAAGCCTATTTTCAACCAATACAGATATTGTATGATTCATTATGCCTCCTACGCCATTCCTTCAATCATCTGGGTTAATGATGCCCCTGCCGGCACCATGGGGAACACATTTTCCTCTTCCTCTACCCAAAAATCAAGTACCACCGGCTTTTTAGAGCTAATTGCCCTTTTTAAGGCAGGCACAACCTCTTCCTCTGTTTCGACCCGAATTCCTTCAGCACCATAAGCCTCAGCCACCTTGACAAAATCAGGTTGAACGGTCATAGAGGTATGTGAGTATCTTTTATTAAAGAAAAGCTCCTGCCATTGTCTGACCATACCCAGATTATGATTATTCAAAATAGCTACATTGACCGGTAAATTATACTGAATAGCAGTGGCTAATTCCTGAATATTCATCTGAAAACTGCCATCTCCGGCAATATCAAAGACCACCATATCCGGATTAGCAACCTGTGCCCCAATTGCTGCTGGAAATCCATAGCCCATGGTACCCAATCCACCAGAGGACAGAAAACTTCGTGGATAATCAAACTTATAATATTGAGCTGCCCACATCTGATTTTGTCCAACCTCGGTAGTGATAATCGCATTACCCCCAGTAACCTCATATATCTTTTCTACGACAAATTGTGGTTTTAATTTCCCACTCTTTTTATACCCAAGTGGATATTCTTTTTTCCATTGTTCAATCTGCTCTATCCAATCATTAATCTTTGGAGGTATTGCCTCTTTGTTTAATTGTTGCAAAATACATTTAGCATCCCCAACAATAGGGATATGAGCATGAACATTTTTGCTGATAGATGCTGGGTCAACATCAATATGAATAACCGTAGCTTTTGGGACAAATTCATCTATCTTTCCAGTTACCCGATCGTCAAATCTGGCACCAATAGCAATAACCAGATCTGCATTGGTAATGGCATAATTAGCATACTTTGTCCCATGCATGCCCAACATACCAAGGAATAATGGATGTGTTCCAGGAAAACCACCAAGCCCCAACAGGGTAGAGGTTACTGGAATACCAGTAATATCCACAAATTTTTGAAGTTCCTCGGCAGCGTTGGATGATAATATTCCTCCCCCAGAATAGATAATAGGTTTTTTACTAGAAGCAATAGCATTAATTGCCTTTTTTATCTGCATTGGATGCCCCAAACAGGTTGGATTATAGCTTCGAATATCTACCTTTTTAGAATAGTTAGGGCTACTCATGGTTTCTGTAGATATATCCTTGGGTATATCTACGAGTACAGGACCCGGGCGGCCAGTACTCGCAATATGGAAAGCCTCTTTAACCACCCTGGCTATATCAGCAACATCTTTAAGCAAATAGCTGTGTTTTACAATTGGTCTGGTAATGCCAATAATATCTGCCTCCTGAAAGGCATCATTTCCAATCATTGTAGTGAGAACCTGTCCGGTAATAATCACCATGGGGATGGAATCCATATATGCTGTAGCAATACCTGTTATCAGATTCGTTGCCCCTGGACCTGAGGTAGCCATACATACCCCAACCTTATTTGTAGAACGGCTGTATCCATCAGCTGCATGAGCCGCCCCCTGTTCGTGTCTAACCAAGATAAAGTTTATTTTTGCATCATACAAGACATCAAAGATAGGCAACAATACCCCACCTGGATACCCAAAGATAGTATCTGCCCCCTCTCTTATTAAAGACTCAATTAATATTTGTGCACCTGTATATTTCAAAAGGAACCTCCTTCTCTGTGATAGGTGATAAGGTAATCGGTAAAAGATAGCGTAACCATTCACGACTAATAATATTTTAACACAGAGTTCACAGAGACGACAGAGGGACACAGAGCTTAAATTCCAATCATCATACGGCTGATTTTCATACAGTTATCTTACCTGAAAGCCGATTGTCCTCTTTCTCTGTGTCCCTCCTGATACTCTGTGTTCTCTGTATTAAAAATATAGGCTGTGAACGGTTACCATATTAATTATATATCAAAAGCAAGATTTTGTCTACCATTATTTTCAGGTTTTTGTAAAATATTTTCGATCTGTGTATCTGGAATTCGCCACATATACTCAGCGATATCACAGCAATTCTCATTTTGACTTTTTTCGCCTTTTATGATATAATTGACACCAATTTAGTATTAAGGGAGGGGAATAAAATGGGGGAAAATTTTACTTTTAGACAAATGGTAGGAAGTTTACGAAAAGCAATCCAAGCTTTTCCGGACAAACGGATAGGGAAAAATTTAACTTACTCCATAGAAGACGCGGGATTGGGTGCTTTTTCTGTTTTTTTTACACAGTGTGCGTCTTTTCTTGCTAATCAGAGGGCTATGGAAGAAACAAAGGGGAAAAGTAACGCTCAAACACTTTTTCAAATTGACCAGATTCCCAGTGACAATCATATTCGATATCTTCTGGATACTGTTTCTCCCAGTCTTATTTTTCCTGTTTTTGACAAAGCTCTTGCAGAATTAAGCGATTCGGGACATCTTAATGAGTTTCGTATTTTTAATGGAGACTTACTTATCCCTCTTGATGTTACATGGTATTTTTCTTCAAAGAAAATCCATTGCGATAGCTGTTCCACAATAACACACGAAGATGGAACAATTACTTACTATCATTGTGTGCTAACTCCTGTCATTGCTGCTCCAGGACAGAATAAAGTGATTCCCCTTATTCCGGAATTCATAGTCCCACAAGATGGTCATAATAAACAGGATTGTGAAAATGCTGCTGCTAAACGCTGGATACAAAATTACGGAAAGAAATATAGTGTCATGGGGGTTACAATTTCAGGTGATGATTTATATTGCAAACAACCAATATGTCTTGAATTATTGGACAAAGGCTTTAATTACATACTGGTTTGTAAGCCTGGCTCTCATAAAGCACTTTATAAGTGGGTAGAGCTTCTTGAAGAAGGGATTGATCGACATACTGTCACTCTCAGACGATGGAATGGGAGGTTTCAGGAAATATATACATATAAATATGCTAATCATGTCCCCTTGAGGGATAGTGAAGATGCTCTGTGGGTTAATTGGTTTGAGTTGTGTGTAAGCACAGAGGCTGGAAAGATTCTCTATAAAAATGCATTCGCCACCAATCACAATATCACAGATAAAAATGTTGAGGCTCTGACAGTATGTGGAAGAACTCACTGGAAAGTGGAAAATGAGAATAATAATGTATTCCAGACTTCTACAAAAGTCTCCTTTTATGGGCTATTTTTTTGGACAGTGTCTATTTCACATAACTCGTTGTCTGTTAGGATGTTATGGTTTTAATGGTTGATTTTTCAGAAAAGATAACACCAATAAAATCAATTACTTGCAAATACTGAATGTCCAATTTTGCTCTGTTTGGCGTAACTTGTTGAGAGTCAACGACTTCAATCATCACGATAAATTGACTTGTAGAAGTCT
>MNYI01000241.1 GCA_001873945.1 Candidatus Desantisbacteria bacterium CG2_30_40_21 | reverse complement strand
TTGGAAATTTGAAGCATTATTCTGTGAATTTATAAAAATTTGCATTCCGTCAGTTTGTTTTTTTAAGTTATTCTCCGTGCCTCCGTGTCTCTGTGGTGAATCTGAAAATCCATAATGAGAATTGCTGAGCCACCCTCAGTTTGTTGCCCTGATTTGAACCATGCCTTATTTTGGACTAATCCTTATCCAGAATTCATTGTTTCCAACATAGGGTTGAGATCTAAATCCAAGCATCATTTCCCAGCAGTGGAGATCTTTTTTGATTGAGTAGTTAGCCTCATTTACATGATTGTTTTTAAGGTCATAGTACATGCCAAATTGAAGTAAGGTAGCACCTCTGGCAGTTAATCTAAGGGAGCAATTTGTTGTTGCCTCCCATGTTGTATCCTTTAGATAGGCTGTCCCGAGATTTGCTGAAAATAGCTTGTTGTGTAGATCAAAGTTGCCTTCAATGGTCTCAATCTTTCCTTGATTTGGGTTAAAACCGAGTCGAATAGAGGTATGATCATTTTTCCATAACCCGTTAACAGGATTGACTCTTGTCGTATCAGCACCCAATTGTTTTCTTGGACGCAGGTCAATACTTGTCCATAATCTTACACAATTACTATGTGTTATCTGAAATAATTCTACAGCAAGCCTATTGGCTATTAATTCGTCAAGGGTATTTTTGACAGTATATCCAAGGTTCAAATTTGCATTCCGTACCCTTTGCCTGAGATTCAACTGTTCTTCTTCCCACAAATGGTATTTTTTATCTCCCCCGAGTGTAGCACTATGGGTAAGGTTTGTGGTATTGGTTAGCTTATAATCTCGCATTCCTGCTACCCTTGACTCTAAGGTAACATCTCCAGCAATATTGTTTCTTTGAACTATAGAAGAAAATGTGTAAAGCCACGGAGTATTTTTCCATCTATTGAGCCTTGTTTCACATTTTAGTAATGGAGTGTATCCTGTGGCTTTTACAAAATCATTGTTTTGCCAGCTATATTTTTCCGCATTCATTAGCCTAAAGAGATAATTATCCTTTGTTTTGGTAATACTTAGATATGACAATGGTTCAAGAACAAGTTGACTGTTGCGATAATCCCTCTTTACGAATGGATCACTCAAGGCATCAATATGGATCTGGGTACTCATAGCAGCCTTTTGATATAGATAATCTACCTGACTCAACCATCTTTTTTTGTGCAAAAGGTATGTCCTGCCTTGATTCTCTTTTATGTAGTAAAAAGAAAGATCGCCTTGATTATCTTTAGTCCTGACTGTATGGGAAAAACCACTACCAATGCCCCTTTTCTCGACATAATCAAGTGCGAATGATCCCTTGGAGTTTTCAGAAAAAAGATAATTAAAGGTAGATTTTAATATTCGTCCATTAGTATCCATGTAAGATGGGATTAGCTCAAGTGGTGGTCTATTATCCTTGAGTGACTGGCTATAATAGGGGAAGTAAAAGAAAGGGACATTCCCTACCTTAAAAACGATATTTTTCACTACCACCCTATCTCCAGAATAGAGTTTCAGGCTTGAGGCATAGATACCATAGTGTGGTTTTTTCAAGTTGCAACCGGTAACTACCCCCTGTTTCAGGATAATAGCTGTTGTGCCAATACTCGCCTGCCTGGCACGGAAGAACAATTTCCCAGCATCAATATATATATCCTCTGCCTCTCCCTGTTTTTCACGGAGGCTATAATCAAGATGATTACATTCAATCGTTCCGGTTGGATTCATTAATTTCACGCTTCCTGTAGCCATCATTTTTTCTGTTTCTGTATTCAGAATTATTTCCTGTGCATAGATTTGCTGCTTGTCATATTTTACAGCAATATCATTCCCCCTGAGGGTTACCATTGGTTTTTGATATTCTGCATAGTCTGCACCGTCAACCGTTATCTCTTCTGACCAGACATTGGTTACGCTAAACAAAATAATAAAAAGGATAGGTATTATCATTTTATTCCTTGCCTACAACTTATATTCCTTAATCTTACGGTGCAGTGTTCTTAGCCCAATCCCCAAGATACCGGCAGCCATTGTTCGATTTTCATTTACCTTTTTTAATGTCTGGCTAATTATCTTTTTTTCAGCCTCTTCCATACTTGTGCCGATATTAATCACAATCCTTTCATTTTTTTCAGAAGGTTCCTGAATTAACGCAGGCAAGTCATCTAAATCCAGCATTTCATTCTGAGAGAGTATGGCCATGCTTTCAATAATGTTCTTAAGCTCGCGAATATTTCCCGGGTAATCATGTAACATGAGAGCATTCAATGCCTTTGGGCTGATACCCATGATATTTCTTTGATTTGTCTGATTAAACTCATGAATAAAGGCATCAATTAACAAGGGAATATCATCTCTTCTTTCTCTAAGAGGCGGAAGCTGGATGATAACAACCTTTAGTCTCCAGTAAAGGTCTTCTCGAAATCTCTTCTTTTGCACCTCGGATAAAAGGTCTTTATTTGTAGCAGCAATGATCCGCACATCTACCTTAACCGATGAAACTCCACCAACCCTGAGGAATTCTTTTTGTTCTAATACCCTTAAAAGCCTTGCCTGAGCAGGAAGAGGCATATCCCCTATCTCATCAAGAAACAATGTCCCCCCATCTGCTGCCTCAAACTTTCCACTATGTCTATTGATTGCCCCGGTAAAAGCACCCTTTTCATATCCAAACAATTCACTTTCTATAAGGCTTTCAGGAAGAGCGGTGCAGTTTATTGGCAAAAACAGTTTATTTTTTCTTGGGCTATTATAGTGGAGTGCCTTGGCAATCAATTCCTTTCCTGTCCCGCTTTCACCACATATCAGCACATTGCAGTTAACTGGAGCAACCTGAAGAATGGTTTTGTAAATCTGCTGCATATTTGGGCTATGTCCAATTATGTTCTGGAAGCCATACCTTATATTTAATTGTGTCCTCAGTTCCTTGTTCTCTATAGCCAATTGTTGTTTGGCAAAGGCATTACTGATTAGAAGCCGTAATTCTTTTATATTTATAGGCTTAGTAAGGTAATTTTCCGCTCCATCCTTCATGGCCAGAACAGCAGATTCTACAGTTCCATAGCCTGTTATAACAATAACGCTGGTATCAGGATTTTTATATTTGGCACTTTTCAGGATAGTCAGACCATCTATATCTGGAAGTTTCATATCTGTAAGCACAAGGTCTATCTGTTCCTCTTTTATTAATCTAAGAGCAGTTTTACCATCAGCGGCATCTATTACCTGATAATCATTATCCTTAGCCAGGGCAATTGAAATAGCCTTCAAAGACCCGGGTTCGTCATCTACAATCAATATCTGTTTCTTTTTCATAAGCACTCTCCTTGATAAATAATTATATCATGAATTATGGAGAAATGTCAAGTAGGGAAACAAATTAATCCAAGGCAAATGTATCTAATTTTTGCCAGATTTTTCCACCCCCCTAACCCCCGCCAGCGGCTTATCGTGTCCCACATCTTTTGCTGAACAATTTTCCCTCCGAATATTCAGGGAAGAGTAAATTTTTCTTGACAAATATTTGTAATTGTGATAGTATAATCTACTATCTGTTTTATGGAGTGCGGCAGCTTATTTGTTGCCGCTTTAGCCAGATGAAATCGAAAGTAAATAAGCTTTTGCATCCCATATAGCTCAAACCTATTAGGAAAATGGGGACAGCGCCCCATTTTCCTAATAGGCATATAGCCTATGCAACGCTCTCGAATCGGTGGCACGACTGGACAAATTATTTTTTCTTGACGACTAAGATTAACCAAGCATTAAAGCATTCAGCATATATTTTTTATCCTCTGTAACAGTAAGGATATTCATCTGAATCAACTTTTCCAAATCACGCAATGCAGTTCTTTTACTTATATTGCGATATACAATACATAGAGGAGATTTGCCATCAAATAGTTCTTCTGTCACAAAGGGCATAGAAATAGAATTGATTAAATCATATTGCCTCTGGCTAATTTTTTTTGTATCTTTTAGTCGTTGGTAATAATTTTTCAGAACCAATACTCTGACAAACGCAATAATTCTATCTTTGATCTCCCTCAATGACTCAACCATTCCTCTTAACATAAACCTTATGAAGGGTGTTACGACATGTTCCTTATTTTTTCTTGATTGAGAAAACACCATGAAGTATTCGTCTATATTTCGATAGTAAAAATTGGAAAGCATTAAGGGAGCATATTTAACCCCTGATGAAAGCAGAATTATTGCCTCAATCAACCGAGCAGTTCTACCATTTCCATCACCAAATGGATGGATTAATCCTAAATGATAATGAGCCAAAGCAGCTCGAATCTCTGGTCCTAATCCAATTATTTCCTCACTATTTATCCATAAACAAAATTCCTTCATTAATTGGTTTATATCCTCAAAAATCTTGGGTGGGGTGTCTATTCCGCCATGTTCCTTGTCTCCTACCTTTACAGGATGATTTCGATATTGTCCGGGTATATTGGTAGAGGGAAGGATGCCATTGGTTATAAGCCCATGTATCCATTTGATAAGATCCTCAGTAATAACAAAAGGTGAAACTTCTTTTCTTTTCAGCATTTCTGCCGCCTGTTGTCTATAAGTATCAACAAAATGATGGATTCCATCATAAGCATCCTTCAAGTTTTTAATTTGTTGTTCAGCATCTTTAAGCTTTTCAGCCTTTTGCTTTTCAGATAAAACCCTTTGGACATCTGTCTCTTTAAGTGGATTACCCTCAATAGCAGCTGTGCCAAAAATAGATTTGCGAATTACATCTTCCTCTATTGATGCAAAACTCTCTGGAAGTATGGGAATATCTTTTATGGTAGCATGAAGAATCTTTGTCTCTACAAGTAATTGAGTAATATCCTCTGAAAAAAACTTGCTGCTAAAAACAAACACCCCTGACTTAAATGTCATAATTTTTTTTACTGTATTTTTGTCCATGATTTTGTCACACCTATATCCTTGAATAACAACAAGTAATATAACACATATCATTTATTTTGTCAAGCTATTTGTCCATGCGTTTGGCAGATATTCTGCAACTCATCATCACTAAAAAAACAAAGGCACAGAGATTTCTTTCTTCTCTGTGCCTCCGCATCTTCTACCTTCTCCCCACATTACCGCAATCGCAAAACCGACATCATTCTGCCTGCATTCTCTCCCTCCATTCTATATGAATAAAATAGTGAGTTGTTTTCTGCTGTACAATATTTACACACAGATATGTTTTTTTCTAAGACACCTGCCTCTTTGAATTGTTGTTTGTTCAAGGAAGATATATCAAGTAGATTTTTACCATTTTTTTGTTGTAGAAAAGATGTAAAGCCCTTAAATTCCTTGAGCATATATTCAACGACTGTTGCCCCAATCTCATAGCACTTGCCACAGATTCCAGGTCCGATCCCTATTATACAATCTTTCGGATTTGTCTGATATATTTTTTTCATCTCAAGAAGTGTTTTTTGTCCTATCCTTGCCATAGTCCCTCTCCAGCCGGCATGGACCAAGCCAATTACCTCTTTTTCAGGATCAAGGATAAATATAGGCAGACAATCTGCAGTAAAGATAGACAGGGTTATCCCCTTTCTGTTGGTAATGAGGGCATCTGCCTCAGGTGGGTAAGCACATCTTTTTTCTGGCTTATAAATATTATTACCATGTATCTGACGACAGACAAAGATAGTTTTCGGGTCTGATTGAAAAAGGATAGATGCCATGCGTTGATAATTGTCTTTACCTGCAACAGGAGACATATCGCCACATGACCTTGTGGTAATACCATGAGCAATTATGCCTGTGCTATCAAACTCAGGAATATATAGATATTCATATTCTTGTTGGTGTTTTAATTTCCATGACATGTTTTTAACCCTGTTTGTAACTACTCAGGCAAAGTAATTCACCACGGAGAACATATAAGTTGATAGGTTGATGAGTTTATAGGTTGATAGGTTTATAGGTTAAAGGAACACAGATTATAAACCTATAAACCCTTCCCTTTCCAACCCATCAACTATTCAACTTATCAACTTATCAACTTTTTGTGTCTTCGTGTCTTTGTGGTAAATTCCTCCCCCTTACAAC
>MNYI01000144.1 GCA_001873945.1 Candidatus Desantisbacteria bacterium CG2_30_40_21 | reverse complement strand
CAACTTGATAAGCTTCCATCGATAACCTCCTATTTCATGTATTGTTCTGAACCACCTAACGACAAATGTTGAGTTGCTGCGGGTCCGGCACATCCTCTTAATGTTGATTTCACTACTAATATTTGAATTATCACAAACTATGGATAACACATCCCGCAGTCAACTCCAACGATTTGTTAGCGGAAAGCCCATCATTCGTTGGTATTGCTGATAATAGCCAGCACGGATACTTATATCGCTATGCCCGCCAATTATGTCAGAGGAGCTTTCGCATCTCTCACCCATCAACAATCCTCACCGTGCGGTTTCACCACACCAGCATTCAAGCATCCACTTTCGCAGGTTCTCAACCGCTAACAAGTGATTATACAGTTCTGTATATCACCCAAATTGTAATGATATGCCAGAAACTGGATATTGACATTTTATCACAATTATCTCAAAATGTCAAACAAAATGTTGATAAAAACAATAATTTTTGTATAATTTTTAGCTGTATAATATTACTTTTTGCATGTTATGCAGAAACAGGATAAGTACACATGATTAATCTCCCAACGGAGACATTGTCTCATTTTATCAATGGAGAGTGAAAAATGTATCGTTGTTGTTTTTTCCACCCCCCTACCCCTCGCCAGCGGTGGACATTCCTATCCCCCGCTGGCAGGGGTAGGGGGTGGAAAAATCTGACAAAAAATTAGATGCGTTTGCTCTGTCTGCACATGAAAAATCTGTTGACATTTCTTAATATATATGTTATCGTTAGTATTGCTGATTATTAGCGGTCAGCTTTTACAAAGTATTACCGCCTTTTGCCTTGATTTATGGTCTTCATTGACTACTGATAGTTGATAACTGACCGCTTTAGGAGTTAAGAAAAAATAAGTTGTCCACCAAGAGTCACCGAGTCGCTTGGCTGGTAAGGCGTGAGAAGCGAGCATACTACTGTATGTAAGCGACGAACAACGAAGCCAGCCAAGATGAATCGGTGGCACGACTGGACAAGTTATTTTTTCTTAACGACTTATAGGATAAAATATGATTATATGTACCTATTTATTTATCTTTATCATTGGGGCAATGCTGGGTAGTTTTTTTAATGTTTGTATTTACAGACTGCCGCGGGGAGAGGGAATAATATTTCCGGGATCACATTGTCCAAAGTGTCAGGCTCAACTGAAACCATGGGATAATATTCCTATCTTGAGCTATATCTTCCTCAGGGGTAAGTGCAGATATTGTAACGGGATAATATCAAGCAGATATATTCTGGTAGAGTCTATCACCGGGCTTTTATATCTTGGATTATACTTGAGATTTGGATTGGGAGTTGAATTTTTCTATTATATATTTTTTATCTCCGTGCTTGTTATCATTACCTTTATTGATATTGAACACTTTCTTATATTAGATAAGATTACATATCCTTCGATGGTTGTTGGGTTAATAGCCTGTCTGATAAAAAAGGATTTGGCTGGTGGTGCGATTGGATTATTGGTTGGTGCAGGGATTATTTACGGAATAGTGGTTGTTTCAGCTGTTATTCTTAAAATGATAAACCATCCCTGTAAGGATGAGGGCGGGATGGGGCTTGGTGATGTGAAATTAGGTGGGGTGATGGGGGTATTCCTTGGCTGGAAGTTTGTATTGGTTGCCTTATTCTTAGCCTGTCTCTTTGGCTCAATTATTGGGCTATTTCTTATTTTTCTGAAATTGAAGAAGCGGACGGATTATATTCCCTTTGGTCCATACCTTGCCATGGGGTCGCTGGTAGTAGTGCTTTGGGGAGAGAAGGTATTGGGATGGTATCTTGGGTTGCTTGGAAGATGATTGTTGGACGAAAGGGATTCCATCCCTTATCCCTGCCAGCGGGGATATAATCGTAGCACAGACATTCCTGTCTGTGATTCAGAATCATTTGAGGGACAAATGAAAAATCACAGACAAGAATGTCTGTGCTACACTTCTACTACGGTTGCTACAAAGGAGACAGAAAAGAAAAATGGAAACACAATCAATATTTCACCGAATACATAACTATCTCTTGCGTAACCGTGTCTCGTTGTCGTTCATAATTTTTACTTTTTTATTAGTTAAAAATATTATTGAACGCACCAGACCTCATGATATTAGTAATTTTCGTGATATATGGGTGGTTATTGGTTTACTCCTTATTGTAACTGGAAATGGATTAAGGTCGTGGGCAGCAGGGGTTATAAACAAGGGCGAATCCTTGGCAAATACTGGACCTTATTGTCTGACGAGACATCCCTTATATGTTGGCTCATTTCTGCTGGCAATTGGTTTTTGTACTATTATTGGTGATCAGGTAAATATCTGGGCTGTTCTTGGGGTAGCTCTTATACTATATTTTCCTACAATACAAAAAGAGGAATCCTATCTTTCGGGGCGGTTTAAGGAAGAATGGATTGAATACATTAAGCATACAGCTATCCTGTTTCCCAAAAGAATTTCTTTGGATCTTCGTTCAAATTGGTCCCTGGGGCAGTGGTTACACAATAAGGAATATAATGCTTTTATTTCCAGTGTGATTGCATTGGTTATTCTTTGGTTGGTTGGATAGCAAGGAACTGACATCCACAAGGAGGGAAACCCCTCTGGCAGGGATGTCCCTACAGATGTCAACTTAATTATTGGGTAACCGTTCACGATTATAATATTTTTAACACAGAGTTCACAGAGACGACAGAGGGACACAGAGCTTAATTTTCAATCATCATACGACTGATTTTCATACAATAAGCAGTTATCTTACCTGAAAGCCGATTGTAATCTTTCTCTGTGTTAAAAATATAGGCTGTGAACGGTTACATTATTGGTTTCCCTATATGAAGGATATTTGTAATGAAAAAAGCCAGACAAATCAAACAAGTACGCTCTCAACCCGTTACGGTCAAAGGCGTTCCATTGCTTGACATGTTTTTCCCAGATGAACATATCACACCTGTACACCTTTCTATCTACCAACTAATATGTGGTCTTGCTGTTTTTCTTGCAGTCTTCTTTGTCTATCTCAAAACCCTTTACCCAACCATTGGTTTACTTGATAGCGGGGATATGGTTTCCTCTGCCTATACCCTCGGCATTCCGCATCCACCCGGGTATCCACTCTATTGTTTGCTCGGAAAGCTATGGATTAGCATTCTCCCTCTGGGTAATATTGCTTTCAGGATGAATATTTTCTCAAGCATGGCTGCATCTATTGCCTGTATGATGGTTTATTTCATTGTGCTCAAGATAACGCCCTTGAGCCGCAAGGGTATTATTGTTTGTTTTCCGGCAATAGTAGCGGCACTTATGCTCGCTTTTGCCAGTACATTCTGGAAACAGGCAGTTATTGCAGAAAAGTACACCTTGAATGCTGCATTTGCTACCATTCTTATCTTTATCCTGCTCAAATGGCAGGAAGTAGCTTCGCGAAAACAAAAGGGATTATCACCCTCAAGTCGTGTTTCGACCCTACCATTAGGAACACAGACAGGAATGTCTATGCTACTTTTGTTTGCCTTATGCCTGGGGCTTTCCTTTACCCATCACCTTCAAAGCATATTTCTTGTGCCAGCTGGCATATACCTTGTTCTGGCTGTTAACATGAGAATGACCCCGCGGATTAACTACCTCACATATCTCAAGATGGCTTTATTGTTTGGGTTGCCTCTATTGCTTTACCTGTATCTGCCCATTCGTGCCTCAGTTAATCCCCTGACAAACTGGGGTGATCCTGACACCATAGAAAAGCTCATCAATCATATTACTGCCAAACAATATGGATATTATTTTACCTCATCGCCAATTAAATTAGCACAACATCTCTGGACCCATCTCACCGGCTTTTTCCCACCTCAATTTACATGGTGGCTTTTATGGCTTGGCATTGCTGGCTTTTTTTCCCTCTTAAAAACATCCAGAAGGACAACTATCTTCCTTGGATTGATTGTGGCAACAGACATTGTTCATTCTATTCGCTATGACATCTTGAATATTGATGATTATTACATACCTTCTTTTGCTATATTTGCCATCTGGATGGGCGTGGCTGTTGGGTATATTTGTAACTGGACAGGTAAATTCCATCGCCATTTACCCTTGATATTGACCTGTATTAGTCTGAGCCTGCCTGTTATTCCATTTTACAGTCATTATCATCAACAGGACAAATCCAAACATTATTTTGCCTATGATTCTGCTGTAAATACCCTTAATGTATTCAAAGACAAAGCGATTATGTTTTGTGCCAGTGACGATATTGGTTTTCCTATGTGGTATCTTTTGTTTGTGGAGAAAATGAAGCCTGAAACCATTATTATTGACAAGGCATTCCTGCAATACGCATGGTATACAGAATTACTAAAACAACGCTATCCTGAAGAGTTTGCCTTTTCTGTGAGTCAGGCAGGATATGCTACGACTTTAGATGAGTATACGCTGAATTTTATCAGGGCTAATATTGAACGACATGCCATCTATCTGGAGTATCAACAACCCCTTGAGACAGAATTTTCCCTTGTACCAGCGGGTGTTTTTTGCCAGATAATACCAAAGATAACCCCAGAGGAGATGAAGAAAATACTGAGTGAAATGGATATAAATTTCAACCTTCGGAGGGTAAGGGATACATCCATTTATAAGGATTGGCGAACAGCGGTTATCTTTAAGAACTATGGGGCAGCCTATTCCCAACTTGGCAGCTTTTGTGGTAATACAGGTTTGTATGCACAGGCAGAGAAATGGTTTCAGAAGGCAATAGAAATGAATCCAGATTCAGCAGATAATTATATGGGGCTGGGAATGGTTTTGGAACATATGGGCAGGGGGGAAGAGGCAAAGAGGATGTATCAGAAGGGTAAGGGGAATTAAACTCAAGGGAACTGTAAATCAAAGGTTGTATGGACAGGGCTTGTCCCTGTCCGAATAACGCATCGACAGGCTGTTACGAAACTAAAAATCAAGGATACTGGCATACCACATATGGTATCTGGCAAGGAAATGTGGATAACATATTGTGTTCCTCTCATACCAAATTTCTATTCCGTAACAGCCTGTCGAATCGAGTCATTTTTAATGTCAGAATGCTCAAAGATGGAATTAAACGGTTTGTTCTGTGATTTCTTTGTGCTCTTTGTGTTCTTCGTGGTAAGATCTGAGGTGAGTATTTACAGGCAAAGAAGATGGTTTTTACCACGAAGAGCACGAAGAACACGAAGGAGACAAAAAATGGAATTTGATGAGTTGTCGAATCGAGTCATTTTTAATGTCAGAATGTTCAAAGATGGAATTAAACGGTTTGTTCTATAATTTCTTCGTGTTCTTCGTGTTCTTCGTGGTAAGATATGAGGTGAGTATTTACAGGCAAAAGAATCATTGCCCCTGTTCCCTTATTTTGCCCAGAATTAATCTCTATCTTTCCATCATGATCATGAACTATCTTTTGGACAATAGGTAAGCCAAGACCTGTACTAGTTGGTTTTGTGGAATAAAATAGATCAAATATCCGTGTTTTTTGTTTTTCCGAAATGCCTATGCCTGTATCTTGTACCTCAATACAAACAAAGTCCCCTTTTTCTGTTAGCGAAGTGGTTACTGTTAGTATTCCTCCTCTTAACATTGCTTGATTTGCGTTCAGGATGAGGTTTAAGATAACCTGTTTTATCTGATTAGCATCTATTAATATTTTTGGTAAATTGCCAGATAAATT
Source organism: Candidatus Desantisbacteria bacterium CG2_30_40_21 (assembly GCA_001873945.1). Classification (GTDB taxonomy): domain Bacteria; phylum UBA9089; class CG2-30-40-21; order CG2-30-40-21; family CG2-30-40-21; genus CG2-30-40-21. The sequence continues at coordinate 539 of MNYI01000144.1, read as the reverse complement.
TTTTATAATCTTAATATCATGGCTACGGCATTCCGCATCAACGAACCTTAATACATTGTCCAACAAGGAATTTAAGTTTTCTTCCCGTAGTGTTGGTTTGTTTTGTTGAACAAATCGGCTAAATTCTCGCAATATTCCATCGATTTGCGAAAGACCCACCTTTATTTGCAGCAAGTAATCCTGTAAATTCTCCCCTTCTGTTCCCTCTATTTCCTCTTCCAAAAGCTGAATATGGGCATAAACTGCATTTAATGGGTTACGGATTTCATGAATAATTCCCTTTGCCAATGTTTCAAGCTTATATTCACCAATCTTATTTCCTTCCAATCCTTTCTCCCTATCGTAGCACAGACATAACTACTCACCACAAAGGCATGAAGACACAAAAAGTTGATAAGTTGAATAGTTGATGGGTTGATAAGTGGATGAATTGATAGGAAATGTTTATGAATTATGAATCTGTGTTCCTTTAACCTATAAACTCATCAACCTATCAACCTATCAATTTATGTGTTCTCCGTGGTGAATTACTTTACCTG
>MNYI01000125.1 GCA_001873945.1 Candidatus Desantisbacteria bacterium CG2_30_40_21 | reverse complement strand
TAACATTAGACAATAAAGCAATAGGGATTGTTGATAAAAAGACAACCATTCTTCTTATGATAGAAATATTAAGCAAATAAGCAAACAATGCCCCAAGGGCAAGCAAGGAGATAAGCGACCTTATCCCACTACAAGGGGCACCAACCTCCAAAAATGTATCTGGTAAGATTATCTTTGCCCCTTCTGCAATACAAGGGATACCAATAGCATTAATCGTTGCCACTGCCCCATGTGTAGCCATAATCTTTAGTTTGTATGTCAAGAATATGGTGAAAACATCCGGAAATGGGATCATAAAAAACAAAAACCCTACTGGAAAAACCAAAACCCTCATCATTTTCCAGCCAAACAGATACAGGATAATGCCTACAATAGTCATGAGCATAGAAAGGGCAGAAATAAAGTCTACCTTAACAGATAATGCCATAACATGGATGATTAGTCCTGCTGCTATTACCCAAATACCCACTCTTGCTGGACAAACCACAGTATCTTTTAGTTTATCCTTCATTTGCCAGACAATCCACAAACAAACAAATGGAATCAAAACCCCATGGGAATAATTCGAATCATCAATCATAAACTGGGCTATCATCCAACAAAAAGTAGGAAAATAAATCCCTATAAAAATTACACTTATTAAGGCTATTTTTAATATCTGTTCCTTTTTTAGCATTATATCTTCTTTTTATAAAATTTATCTGCTTCCCAACTAAGCACAGTCATCTTGCGAGAATTAGCAACAGATGATGAGGGAGCCATTTCATTAGGAAAGAATGACATTCCACCTGTTGGATGAAGAGCGTCCTCATAATAAAGGCTTGGATCCCAACCATTACAACTCCTGCCCATTCCCTCACCAGATGCTGCAGGATCTGCAATATTTGCACTGTTAACCCCAATCATCATTCCTTGAAACAGGATATCACTTTGAATTTTTAGGTTATTTTTAGAATAAACAAAGCCTCGAAAATTAGAACCTCCTCCGTCGGTGTTAGGAGCACTAGCACGCAGACCAGACTCACTAATAATAACATCATTATCGCTAAGAATGGATAATGCACCCCAATTATCACCCATTAACGCATGAATGGGTCTATAGTAACCATCCCTGACATTGAATGTCCATATGGAGGGAACACCCGTGGATTCTTCTTTATATATTGGATGGATGGAACTACCCCTGCCTGCTACTATCTGACCACGAATTTCAACGCCAACAGTATTATTCTCTTGGATATCGGCTCCCATGGACATCGCACCCCAAGTAGAGATCCCATCAGGAAGAACTGTATAATTATTCCCCATCCCCTGAGAGGCAATTATTCCCCGCGCTCCGGGTTTAACCTCTATTGATTGTTCATCCATATCTTTACCTGGCATAATACGCAGGTTTGGTGTTCCCGGACCAAGGTATATAGTTGTGTACCCATCCCCATTTATATCATAAAATATCGACTTAGTCAGATTATCAGAAGTAGTATAGCAGCCTACCATGATTTTTTGTACCCAAGGGTCATCTGTGTTTAATGTAAAAGTACCGTTAGTTACTGTTCCAGGAGGGTTACTCCAAATACTCATTATAGGTTGTGTAACAGGCTTAATAAGGGCACCATTTTCTACATACCACCCTTTTTCTATCAAGTCTTGATAGGCATAATCATATCCCCCATAGCTACCCTTAGTAGAGGCAAAATCAGCAACATTAATATCAGGCAATGTCTGTTTATCCATACTGCCTCTTGTCAAGGTAGCTGCACCACTTATAGGTGTTATTGTATTTGTCCATGGACCCTGTAGCTCAACATTTGTATCATTCAAAAATCCATCTCGCTTAGGATAAAGACTCGAATTATCTACCTCATGATAATCGATTGGCTCAGCATTTTGAACAAATCCCTCCTCAGTATAAATCTTTCCTTTTATTTGCCACTGAGAATTATCTAATTGACGGATCTCTCCTTTACCACCAAATACTACCTCTATCATTCCACCCTCTCTGGCGCCAATCCTCACCAACATCTTCATTGCCTTAATATTAGATACTTCTCCACCCATTGTGTTTGCCTGTCTTGTAACAGCAATCGCATAAATAGCAAGTTCTTTTCCATTAGTAACAGTACCATTACTAATATCATCCTCTTCATATGCTGTCATTACCGCATACCTTGTATTTGTACCCATTCCAAGAATAATTACCCCATCCTTTGTTGCTTTAGTCTTATCTTTATAATTTTTAAGCAGTTCATCATAATCTCCAAGAATCTTTCCTTCAGGTATCTCTTGAGCAGCATCTGCCCTTTCCTGAAGGAACCACAAAGCCCTTTCCATGCCTGCCTCTGCTGCAACAATACCATTTATCTTCCCTTGAGACAAATGAGACTGATTTAGATTGTTTTTACTACAGACAATATAAGCCAAAGATACAGCCAGCAAGAATAAAGCTACAAAAATAGCCATTATAAGAGCTATTCCTTTTTCTTTCTGGACTGATTTTTTGTTATACATAAGAACTACCTCCTGTAATTAGACATAATAGGATTCAAAACTATTTCAATCTCTTAATCAGTTTTCTTGCCTCATCTGCCCCATTAAACCCAGGATCCAACTGAAGAGCGCGATTCAAGGCACCCAATGCCTTTTGATTCTCTTTATTCTCAGCATAAGCTACTCCTAAATGATAAAAAACCATTGTCTCTTTTGGCATCTTTTTGCTTGCCATTTCTAAATTTTTAATAGCTTTTTTATACATCTTGTTTTGACAATAAACCCAACCCAATGTATCTAATATGCCTGGATTCTCTGGCAGTAGCTCCTTTGCCTTTTGGGCTAATTCTATTGCCTTTTTTGGATTTATTTTTTGTTCTACCAACAAATATGCTAAATTATTATAGGCTATACCAGATTTAGGTGCAAGAGAAATAACCTTTTCATACTCTTTTACGGCCTCTTTATACATCTTGTTGGATTCAAATAACATCCCCAATTTCAAGCGAACAACAGGTGCATTTGGATTTAATTCACAAGCCTTTCTGTATGATTCTATAGCCTTAGCGTATTCCTTTTTTGTACCATAAAGATCACCCAAGTGTTCATAGCCCGGAATATATTGTGGATTAATCCTTACAGCCTCCTTAAAGTATTTTAATGACTTCTCCTCATTTCCTTCTCTGATATAAATAGCCCCAAGGGTATCATAAATCACAGGATTACTTGTTGTTGTTTTTAAGCATTCATGAAGCTTTTTTTTAGCTTCTTCATATTGTCCTAATTTTACATATATAATAGCACTTTTATATCGAGACTCCATGTTGCCGGGCTCTATTTCACCTACTCTTTGATACTCTTTCAAAGATTCTGAAAACTTCCCCCTTGCCTCATAGATATTAGCCAGATTAAAATGGACATCAGGGAGATTGGGATCAAGTTTTATTGCTTTTTCAAAATTTTCTTCAGCCAGAACAATCTCTCCCAAAGAAAGCGATATTCCACCTAAAACACCATACACTCTCGCATCATTGGGCGATACTTTTCTTGCCTTTTGAGCCAATTCTCTGGCTGAATCAAAATTCTTTTTATTAGCCTCTATTTGGGCAAGTATAATTAAGACATCTACATAATCAGGTTTAATCGATAACGCTTTTTTAAACGATTCCTCAGCCTTTTGAACCAAACCTGCCTTAAAATAGGTAAACCCAAGATTATAATGAGCCTCTGAAGAGGTAGGGCTTTTAACCACTTCTCTTTCAGCTTTTTCTACAACCTCAAGCACCTTCTTATTATCCTGTAATTGAACTCCTTTGCTGTCTACCTGCTGTCCAATAGGCACCTGAGCAACAAGAAACAATAAGATTAAAGCAAACTTGATAAACATATTTTTTTCTCCTCTTTACATATCAAGAGCCGACCACAAAAAGTAGCCGGCTCTTGATATTTTCTTTCACTTCTTCATCTTTCCTTAATAGTATGTAGAATCGGTTATCTTCTTAACAACACCAACTCTAAGCCTTTCCATTTCTTCTTCTCATCACACCTAATCCAGCCAAACCAGCCAACATCAAGCCCATAGTGCATGGTTCTGGAACCACTTCAAGTCTGGACTCAACATAGAAAGTACCTGGAACATCAGGATCTGAAAGAGGGGATGTCTTTGTAGGCACTCTCATACATAACGCACCAGCATTGTCAGCTGTGGATACTACTGTATTGGATAAATTATCACTTGCAATAGCAGCATTTACCGCAGCTATAGTGTTACCCATATAATCATCATTCGGCACACGAGAAATAAATCCTACTTGTCCCCCATACAAAACCCTATTTGGAACAGTCCAACCAGCCCCTGCAGTCCATACATTTATATCCTTATCATTTATTGACTGCCATGCACTAACTGGGGACTCTACACTTGTTCTCAGATTACCACTTATAGTCTGCATTGTCTGATAACTCCGTACACCAGTTATAGTAACAGGACCAGCCTCTGGCAACCATAGAGAATATCTTATATCCAGATATCTCTTACCAGCTTGCAAGCAATACTTTGCTTCCAAAGCAGCATCCTTGCCACCGATAGTCTTTAATGTCGCAAACCTATATTGTTTACCATCATAACCATTACTATTAGCAGCACTACCATCGTAAGAAGTAGGAGCATCACCCAATGTTACATGCCCTTCTACGCCTGAATAGGTATAATATACGGTTATATTGAACAGATTTAATGTATCTGGTCCTGCTGAAAACCCAGCATCCACTACACCTGTTTCATTAATTATATATTTAACTGTTCCATTATCCAAAGTAATTGTTGTGGCTGAAACCTGAGATGCCCAGCACAACAGTCCTGCGACCATTAATGTTAATAACTTTTTCATTGTCTTATTCCTCCTTAATCTAAAAAAATAACTACACTACTTTTATCTAAAATTCACTCAAATTAATGAAGTGAACCAATCTTTACTTTCATACTATCTAATATACGCTATAATCTGGAATTTGTCAAGAGAAAAATGTAAAATTTTTCTTTTTTTTTGAGGAGAGCGTTGCATAGCCCTCTCCGCCATATCTACACTCTTAAGCATTGTTTAACCCTATTTTTTGCCATGCTTCCGTATTGCTTGACATTTTGGAGCCCCAAGAGACAATTTAGCGGATCATTTATTATTTTGTAGAAGGGCATATTACATACTTGGGGCATAATTATTTCAAGTGGAGCCTTCCCCGTGCATGGCTGCCTGACAAATAAATACATCACCAAAAAGCATATGAGTTCTCGCTTCGCACTAACACATGAAGAAAAACCGCATCTTTTTTTGTAAAACTGGTTAAAATTCCTAAAGAACCGTTCTATGGCATTGTTAGTTTTGGGGAATTTCTTGCTCCCAATAGCCGGCAGTAGCTTTGGTAATACTTTCTCTGTGTTATCAACCCATTTTCCTACCTCTAATATCTCTTCGTTTGCTTTGAGTTTCTCAAATCGGCGTTTGACCGTTCGTTTGTCAGTGGTTTGCAGGACATTCTTCAACTCTTTTTTTCGCTCTTTAATGAGTTGTTCTGCTTCCTTATCTCCATTCCCCTTGAAGTGATATTTAATCCATCGACTGGTAGCTTGTTGATAATGAAAATGGCACAACAAATGTATAACTCCTTCTCCTAACATTTCTTTGAGATATGAATATGCTGCCATTCCATCTGTGATGAATGCCTTTGGTATTTGACCTATTTTCTTCAATTGCCAACCTATCCACCGACATGCCCATTCCCCTCGTGAATCTAATAACGAGGTTAAAATTGGCAAACCTGTCCCCACATCCATAACTACAAACCAATAATACCATTTCCCTCGTATCTTTAGCCACTTCTCATCTATACAGACAATTTTTGTCTGAACCTGTTTCCGTATCCACTCATGAACTATTGGCCAAATCTGCAAGCCTAACCCAAATATCCACCGAAGTACTGTAGTCTTATGAACATTAAACCAACGACTCAACACGGATAACGAAATCCCATGATAATACAATGCCATTACCAAACATATCCACTGAAGTGAGTTTTCAATAGAAGATAATGTGGTATTAGGGCTTAATAAACTCCGTATTGCTGTTGGATCTGAGACTGTCATCCCTGTGAATTCAGGTAACACAATACCTGCTTGTTTGAAGGTAGTACCTCTGTCACTATCTTTTAAGCTGAGATTGTTCATCATCTCTTGAAAAAGATATTCCTCCTTGTAATGCAACTTCCCATCAGACAATTGGTTGTACAACACTTGCCGTAATGATGCGAACGGTATTTGCTCTAATGTTGCAGAGATATTCATTTTCGTTAAATCATTTCGTCCAAGATGCTTGTTTACAGCTACGCACAATTCATCAACTTGCGATAAGGGTTTATCTCTCAACTTGTTAAGTACGGTCTCTACTACTTCTGCATCTACCTTGCGACGACGAGTCAAAAATGTAGATATACTCTTACCATAAGCATAAAAATGTTCCACATGATTACTGGCAGCTTGCCGATTTTCACTCCCTACTATTTTGGAAAGCTCTTTGTAGGTATACAACGGTTTACCTTTCTTATCCTCCAGAGACCGTGAAAATATTACTATTGCCTTTCGGTTTGAATCAGTATCAGGGAACCAACCTGTCCTAATTTCTTTTGCTAATATACGAAATTGGTCATTATTTTTCTCAACCTTTAATCTCTCCATATCCATTTTCCCCTCCCCAAAAGAAAAGATAACTGTAGAGATGTTGCAAGGCAATATCTCTACAAAGAGGGGGCTTACTTATATTTTATCTTATATCGATGAATATTGCAACTATTATTTTTACAAATATTGTCAAGTAGGCAAAACATGCCTTTTTAAGCCTTTTGGCAAGTTTTATTTTACTGAAATTATTCAAACCCTTATTAAATGGGGAAAGTATTTGCAACGCTCTCATTTTTACCCCATTCGTAACTATTGATTTTTATTGGCTTTGTAGAACTTTCGATTTATCAGATATTAACGGAGCTTGCATCCGAACCGCTGACCTTTCACGCGGCTAACCATAAAAATAACCAGCTCCTTGTCTGGTTCATTTTTCTTGTTAGCGTTCTTTTCTGGTTATCTGTCCTTCTTGTTTTATTACTATCTTACTCCCGACTGTTTTCTTACGCTTTCTTGTAAGGCTAATGATAAAAACAACCAACTCTGTCTGGTTCATTTTTCTTAATAGGTGTTTCTTTTCTTCTGTCGACTATAGCACTCCAGGGATGATTTTCCATCTTTTGCAATATCGCAACCATTGCGTTGAGGTCGTAATTATATCGTTTGGCGAATTCATCTCTGTTTTGCCAAACTTCTGATAGAATTTCATTTTGCATTTTCACTTACCTCCATAATTTCGATTGGGGTACAAATTTCTGGGCACAAGTAGCCTTTCGCACTACACACCTTGCGTACTAAAGGTTTCGTCGCAGGATTATCAATGTGACGGCAATTCCATGTTAGTAAGTAGTCTATGCCATGAACAGTAGCTGTTGCAATATGAAGTGCATCAGCTTGGGCTTTATCAGGAAGAGCACCTTGTCCTATCAATGTATCAGCTATCTGACGGACATCATCAGTAATTTTTAGTTCAGAGACTTCTTGGAGTAACTTAAGTCGTTTTGCTGCTACATTTGGATCTCCTGCGCTGGCTTCAGCAACCACCAGTTCAGAGGTGAAGAGATCATATTCGTTTCGCTTGTTCTCCCACCATTCAGATGTAATTTGCTGACATGCAGCAGTAAGCAAGTCTCGGCTTGGCTTAGCCGCTAAGTAACTAACAATTGAAGTTTCTATATATACACTAAATTTTTTCATGTATTCAACTTACTCCGTGACGGTTGAACATAAAATATCGTTTATTTCAAACACCTAACAAGTGATTATACAGTTCTGTATATCACCCAAATTGGAATGATATTCAGAAACTATATATTGACATTTTATCACAATTGTAGCAAAATGTCAAATAAAATTGT
>MNYI01000082.1 GCA_001873945.1 Candidatus Desantisbacteria bacterium CG2_30_40_21 | reverse complement strand
AAACTTATGTTCAAAGGGGAATAAGGGAATAGAGGAGATGGTGTCGATTATCAACAGAATTGTCGGTAGGACAGGCATTTCTGCCTGTCCTGTTGTAGATGACAGGCAAGAATGCCTGTCCTACCGATTAATCTCCATATCTCCCCCTTATCCATTTTACCATAATGAGAATTGCTGAGCCAACTGATCTAGTCAATCAGTGCCGAAACGAGCCGAATTAATTAGATGTTCCAAATGGTTCTCTTTGGAGAGTAACTGAGCATCAAACTGACTATTTGCTCTGTTCCGTTGCGCCTCCCTACCTAATATTTACAAAGAACAATGAAGGAAAATAGAGGGTCGCACCTTGAAAATAGAATTAAGAGCTAACCATATACTATTTCGGGAAGTTAGTAGAAGAAAAGAAAAAAGACAGAGAAGCAAAACCTAACAAGAAAAATCAAGCAGATGGGGCAGTAGCCCCCACTGCTTATTTTTGTGGTTAGCCTTCAAGAGAGTAAGCAGGATCAGGCGTTAATCGAGAAGTCAGACGCATAATCGAAGCATGCAAAATGAGGTGATAGTTGCGTTATAATTTTGAGTGGGATCTTATATACTCAAGTGGGGCATAAATTGCGTTTTTCGCTGGTATTAATCAACGATAGCTGTGTTGTTCAGGCTCGCAATAGTACGCTATTGCTCACTTTACGCGCCATTGCTTTCCTTGATTAATCCTCACCCCGAGAAAAATCGCAATTTATGCCCCACTTGAGTATATATCCCCTCTACGGAATAATCCATTCTCCATTAACCTTAAACATATACTGTCCGGATATAATCTTCACCTCAAGGGCTATAGATTTGATAGAGGTAAGGATGTTTTTTATCAGATGGTTTACTGGAAAAATAATAGCTATCCGTTCTTTTTCCTTTTTGAGGCGAAGAAAATCCAACAACTCTTCATTAGAATATATACCATATTCATCCTCAAAATCTGTATAAAGATAGCACTCAATATTCTCTGTCAGTTGTTTGACACTAAACTCAATAGCCGGGTTATATTCAAACCAGTTTAATATGCCTTTTAACTTGTGAAGTGGAAACCCTGTATCCTTGAGCCTTTTTATAATAGATAGTTTCATGACATCAGCTGTAGAAAATTTTCGCCAGCCACGAGTCGTTTGCCTTTCAGCATCAAACATTCCCCGAAAATCCCAATCATTTACCATTCGATAGGTAATATCTGTGTATTTGGTAAGTTGATTACAGGCAAGGACATTGGTGTTGATTGCCTCAAATATCCTGTTCCATTTTTCAGACCACATATTATTATCCCTATCCCTTTGTCAACATTGTGCGAATGGAAGGTGCTATGAAAAACATGCCGCCAACAAGCAATAAAATAAAGACAAACAATATTCCCATCAGCATCATCTTTTTGGGCTCAATAATGAGATTATCTGATTTGCGAAAGACATCATCCTTTTCCTTCAGGAGTATTGTCTTTAGCTCATCTGGGAGGTTATCAAAGGAGGTAACCCCTTTGGCAGAGATAGTGTCAACAGTAGCGGGAATCTCTTGTTTGTTTTTTTTATGAAACACTACATGACATAGATTGCAGCAAAGAGCATCCTCTGTATTTTTTTCATATCCACAATGAGGACAAATCATTAGTGAACCTCCATTTCTAATTGAGCAATCTTTTTAACCCTTCTCTCATGCCTGCCGCCAGCAAAATCTGTGGCTAAAAAAATATCTACCATCTCTATGGCTACCTGAGGCTCTATTACTCGGGCACCCAACACAAGGATATTGGCATCATTATGTTTTCTGCAAAGTTTAGCCATTTGTGTAGTATGACATAAAGCTGCTCTGATTCTATGAATCTTATTGGCTGTAATACTCATGCCCACACCTGTGCCGCAGATTAATATCCCATACTTACAAACTCCATCCCTTACAGCTTGTGCTGCCTTTATCCCAAAATCAGGATAATCAACAGGATCCTCACTATTAGTACCACAATCCATAACCTCATATTCACCGTAGGAATGATCCTTGCGATCCCCCTTCTTAAGATGTTCCGCAATCTCTTCCTTTAATCTATACCCAGCATGGTCCGCACCTAATGCAATTTTCATCATTTAATAACCTCTATTAGCTGATAAAGACACTTTTTTATTTTAATGAGACATGTCTCATACGCCTCTCTGGATCCACCAAAGGGATCTGGTATGCCTTCTTTATTTTCGGAGGCAGCATCTCTGGTGCCTCTGGGAGCTGTATATTCTGTTAATAAAAAAACCTTTGCCTCTGGAACAAGACTAAGTATGCTTCTCACATGAGAGTTTTCCATGGCTAAGATCAGATCAGCCCATTTAATCAAAGGAATATTCAGAGGGGTAACAATATGAGCATCAGGAAAAATTCCTTCTTTTTCCAGCACCATTAATGTTAATAAAGGGATATGACTGTTTATACCTGCTGATACACCAGCCGACCTAACCTCTATTCCCATTTCATTTTCTCTGGCTATCTTTTTTAATAAATATTCAGCCATCAAACTTCGACAGGTATTTCCTGTACAGATAAATAATATTTTTTGTATCATTTTTTTCACCTCTGTGGTAGGAGCAACCCTATGTGTTTGCCCCTGTGTGGTTGATTCTATATGGTTTGCCCCTCTACAGACCCTTAACCACATTAGGGACGAACACATAGGTTCGCCCCTACCAATAACCCCTTTGCCGCTGCCACTACCTCATCTGGGGTTATTCTTTTCATGCAATCAAAGGTCTTTATAGGACATCGTTGTCCGCCATGTTTACTACACGGTCGACAACTTAAGCCCACCTTTTCCACTACCCGAAACAATTCACCATAGGGACCAAACCCCATATCAATTGTGGTTGGACCAAATATGGCTACAGTTGGAGTCTTCATAGCCATAGCCATATGAAGTGGACCAGAATCATTAGTAATAAATAACTGACATCTTTCCATTACCCCTGCTAACTGCTTTAAGTTAAGTCTGCCTGCAGCAAGAATGGGACGGGTATGCATAAGCAAGGCAATCTTTTCTATCAGCCAGCCATCATCCCGCCCACCTACAAGGATTATCTTTGCCTTTAACTCATTTGCCAGAATATCACCTGCTTGAGCAAATCCTTCAGGACTCCATCGCTTGGTAGGCCAGACAGAACATGGATTTATACCTATTAATAATTCTCCTGACAAGACACCTTTTTTGGCTATAAACTCTCGTGAAATTTCTTTATCTTTATCAGAAATGTATATTCTTAAAGGATAATTATCCTTAGGTGCCCCAAAAGTATAAGCTAATTCAAGATTTCTCTCTGCCTCATGAAGTTCTAATCGATATGGTACCTTGGAAGTAAAAAGAAAACTCCCTGCGTTTCTGTCAAACCCAATCCGATAAGAAATACCGCAAAGAAAGGCAAGTGAGCTGGAGCGAAATGAAGGGTGAGGAATAACAGCCAGATTAAACCGCATCCTTCGAATCTCTTCAACCACCTTCAGAAAATGAAAAATCCCTTTCTGCTGCCCCTTTTTATCATAAGAGATGATACTGGTAAGACAAGGATCCCCATCTAAAACATCCTTTCCTTTGAGGGTAGTTATCAGGTGCAGCTCTGCTTCGGGAAAGCCTTTTGATAGCGATTGAACCAAAGGCGAGACAAGAACCACATCCCCAATAAATGCTGTTTGGATAATTAGTATTTTTTTTATTCCTTCCATATCCCTTTTACTTTGTGCCATTGTGCTTTTTCCCCATTAGCCCTCTATCCCCTGCCGTATTCCTTCCACCCCAAGCAAATCCCTAACCGCTGCCACTACCTCTTCAGCGGTAATAGATTCCATACATTCATGAGTTTTTTTTGGACATTCCCTGCTGCCATGTGAACTGCATGGGCGACAGGATAAATCCTTTTCCAGAACAATATGCAGACCATTCCCATGGGGACCAAATCCAAGGTCAAGGGTTGTTGGGCCAAACATACTTATTGTAGACACCCCTAATGCTGCTGCAATATGAAGGGGTGCTGAATCATTGGTAATCAAAATGTCACACCTCTGAATAAGTGTCGGCAATTCTAACAAGGTCGTCCAGTTAACAAGGTTTAATGGTTTTTTATCCATCCATGCCTCTATTTTTTTCCCCAATTCTACATCTCTGTCATCACCAATAAGGACTATTTTGGCATTTAACTCATTCATCAATCTATTCCCTGTCTCCACAAATCCTTCTATTGTCCACTGCTTTGTCTCCCATTTTGCACCCGGACACAAACCAATCACCAAATCCTTATCCTCAATTCCAAGATATTTTAAGCATTCAAGAACTTGACTTTTTCTATCTTTAGCTATCTTTAGCTCCGGAATGCGATTGTCTGAAGAAAGAATCCCAAACCTTGTCAATGGCTCAAAATAAAGATCAATAATATGAGACTGCTGAGGCATCAACCGCCACTTGAACCATACCCTTAACAGCCTCAAAAACCTGTATTTAGAGTAATGAATCTTATGTCTTATCCGTGAAAATAGATAGATTAATATACTTCTTAAGTTCCAATGAAGGTCTACCAACAGGTCAAATTGCTCTGAATTTATCTCACCTATCAGTTTTATTAATCCCCAAAGTCCAGCCTTTGAATCAAAAATAAATACCTTGTCAATATATGGAAATAGCGTTGTTATCTCTAAAAACTCCTTTTTTACCACAAAACACAATTTAGCATATGGATACCTTTCCCTTAATGTTCTAAGTACAGGGGTTGTAAGGACAATATCTCCAATAGAGCTAAATCTAATCACAAGTATTTTGTTTATCAGTCGCTGCATAAATACCTCAACAAATCTTCCTGCCAATTAGGGGTGGTAATCAAGAGCCGTATCTTCAAAAAGAACAATAGAAAGCTACCGGTATATTTTTCTGCCAATCGAATCATATCCTTTTCTGTTGTTACAACCATATCTGCCTCTTTTGCCATTTCTTCAATCCTCATCAGACAGGCAGAATCATATTGATAATGATCTGGAAACCGTAATGAAATTATACCGTTAGGTTCAAATTGTCTCAGGCTATGCTCAAAAGACTCTGGTGAGCCAATGCCTGAACAAGCAAGGATTGTCTTTCCTTTTATTAATGATAAAGGATATGTGCTCAAATCCCCCTGATCCCTGATCCCTACCCCCTGTCGCCCCCTGATTAAGCGTAATGGCAAATGAATACTTGTCAGGATCAATGCCCCTGGATTTAACCTCTTGACCATCTCCATATAAGGGGCAATATCTGCCACCATATCTGTATGTGTAAGGATAATTACCCGAGCCCGTTTCATAGAAGAAAGCGGCTCTCTCAACACACCCTCTGGAAATAACCGTAATCCTTGTTGAGGAATAGAAACATCGTGTAATAAAATATCTTCATCTCGATAAAGCTTAAGGTGTTGAAATCCATCATCAAGTAAAAGGGTATCACAATCAAATTTCTGGATAGCGTATCTTCCAGATGTCCACCTGTCCTTACCCACCAATATAGGAACACAAGGAAGGTTTTTGGACAAAAGACATGCCTCATCCCCAGCATCAAAAGGAGAACCACAGGTAATTGCCCCTACACACCCGACTGCCGACTGTCGATTGCTGACTGCCACCTTTCTGCCTCTGTGTTCTGTCCTCTGTGCCTCTGTATCTTTGTGCCTTTGTGCCTTTATCTTACCATCCAAAACAACGCCCTGCTGTCGCTCATATCTGCCCTGATAACCCCTTATTAATACCCCAACCCTTTTCCCTGCATCTTGCAACAAGGATGCTATCTCTATTATTGCCGGTGTTTTTCCACTACCGCCAACCGTCAGATTGCCAACACTAATTACCCTTACAGGAAGCTTTTTTTCCCTCAAAAAACTATACTTATAGCCACACATCCTTATTTTAATCAGGACAAAATAGACAAGGGATAATACCCTGAGGAAGAGCCGAATAATAAACCCCTTTCTTTTCCCAAGCATAATTTCACGAAAATACATTATTATCATTTCATTATTATAACATCAGAAACAAGATTTGTCAACTATCATTGCCTCTTCACCCAGGGCAAACCGCACCCTAAATTTGTTCGAGACTATCTCATTCCAGCAATGGGGAGTGAAAAAATGCGATCTGTGCAAGCGAGTTTTTTAACACAAAGAACGCAAAGATTACGCAAAGTTCACAGAGCTTGAAAAACCTTTATTTCTTCTCGCAAAGACACAAATATCACAAGGCTCACTTATTTCTTCTCGCAAAGCCACAGAGATCACAAAGACATATGAGATTTTTCTTCTTTTCTGTCCTTTGTGTGCTTTGTGTCTCTGCGAGAAGAAATTCCGGTTGCACAGGTCGAAAAAATGCAATGTTGTTGTAAACAACCCCCTGACCCTCTTTACTAATGGGAGGGGAATCTGGCAAAAATTTCTGATGCGGTTTGCCCTGCCTTCAC
>MNYI01000112.1 GCA_001873945.1 Candidatus Desantisbacteria bacterium CG2_30_40_21 | reverse complement strand
CAGTTTTAGCTAAGTGATTATCCGGAATATAATCTTCTATCATTTCAGGAAAAAGTGTTGGATGATTTCTTAGTACTCCTGTCTTAAATGCCATTATTTTATTACCCCCTATGTTTTATAATTATCAAACCATAGGGATATTATAGCATATTTTATGAAAAAATGCAAGCATAAAAAACATATATCTCTAATTATTTCAATAAGTTAACTGCTTCCCTATCCTTCGATTCCTGCCTCTGAAATATTCTTCCTGTTTTCTCACTAATTGATCTTTTTTTGTGAGATATAGAAGCAATACAGTATGTCCATCTATATGTATCTTTTGCTATCCCCAATACTTGAATCCTTTTTGGTCTTTTAGTTTCGTAACAGCCTGTCGAAGGCGGTCCGCTGGAACGATTTGTTATCGCCATATATTTTTTATCCACTGAATTGTCTTGTCTATTTTATAATCAGAGGCGATTTGATCCATGCGATCTATCTTGTCAACAGCATCCATAGGTATTTTTTTGCTTGGATCGAAGACAACTTGAAGACGATGATAACGGTCAGCCAGCAGTTGTTGTGCCTGATAGTCAGAAATACCGGTAACACCGTCCATAAGAATGTTAATTAACGGTTTAACCCATTGAGCATAACCCCAGTTAAGGGTCTTTCCCTTGATGTAGGTCAGGTTGACACCGGTCCCAATCGACAACACGATCAGTTCATCCAACAATGCTCTTTCTAAAGGATCGTTCTTCTGCGAAATAGCCTGCACTATTGCAACGATGCTTGGGTTATTAGCATATACACCACCGTCGATATATCCATCGGCTGAAGGAAAATAAGTAGGTGCTGAGCTAGTATAAAGAGCAACATCAGCAACCAAGCTTGCGCCATCGGAGCCCGAACCGATAAAGTTGTGAAATATCTTTGGCTTCCATGTCCGCTCGCCCGGTACTGCTTCATTGTCGAGATCGAAGGTTGGGATCGCAACTTTCTTTTTGATGTCGGCTAACTTCTTACCTCCGAACATATTATCCAATTCCTTCTTCAAGTTTTTGTTTGAGTAATCGGCACCAACCGTCTTGCCCAAATCACGAATATCGTCCCAGATACTATCGTCAAAAATTTTCTTACCTTTGTTTTTGTACAAGTTGCAAATTTCGTTGGGTGATTTTCCAGTTGCGAGTCCCAACGCAAGAATGCCGCCAGTAGATGTTCCAACAAATAAGTCGACAGTATCTAACCAACCTGCGATATCTGGATGCGAATTCAGTCGGTGCAATAATCGCGCGCTAATTAAACCCCTTAATCCACCACCATCGATACTCAATACTCTGTACTTTGCCATCGACAAAACTTCCTTATTGTGTTTTTAAGGTAACTACTCAGCAAGGGGAATTTACCACAAAGAAACAGAGAAGAATTCATCCGCAGATTACGCAGATTGTTAGAGAAAGAAGAGAACCATATCGTGCTTTCGTAATAATCTTTTTCCTCTTTTCCTTATTAATCTGCGTAATCTGCGGATAATCTCAAGTCTGATTCTGTGGATTCTTTTTCGGCTCTCCATATCTCTATGACTCTGTGGTGAGTAGTTACTATTATACTTTATAAAAACCACTAAGTCAAGTAAAAAATTAAAATGCTTGGAGAAATTCATTAGGAAATATAGGAAATGTCCCTTTGTTTTCCCCGCTCATCGATTCTTCACTTGCTTTTGGTTCTTTGTAAGATTAAAGTGGACGGGTCTGTCAAGACCATTTTAACTCCATTCCAGAAACAGTGGAATGTATCTTAAAAAAGAGTAAAAATGGTCTTGACAGACCCGTCCACCTTAGTTGTCTCTATTTCACCACCTCTGTGATAAATAGTTACACAAAAACAAACAACACGATAAACTAAAAAATTATATTGCTATTCAGGTTCAATTATGGTATAATAATCCGTAACAATTCAGCTGTTAGAACAAGAAGGGCATAATGGCTGAACTGTTTCAATCAATCTATATGGTGCTGAAACATGAAATTTCTAAAACTGCCAGCAAATAATCTTCCTGAATTTATACTAAACTTGAGAAAAATAGGCGAGGTTCATATACCCATAAAAAAAGGGGAGAAATCCTTTGTCTTTCGAAAGATGAATAAACCACAGGATATTTCATTAATGCAACTTGACTATTCCAGAACTATCCTCCCATTAAAAAAATACTTTTATCATCCTACAGAAACCATGTTTGAATTTTCCAGAGATGGGTTTGTTCAGCCTGAAAAACCACCCGAGGTTCATGACATTATCTTTGGGGTACATGCCTGCGATATTCATGGTGTTCTTACCCTGGATCTTGTCTTTTCTGGAAAATATCGTGATGAATATTATTTTCAGAGAAGAAAAAATATTTCCTTGATTGGACTGAGCTGTATGCCTGATGAATTCTGTTTCTGTAACTCCATGGCCACAGACTATGTGGATACCGGGTTTGACCTGTTTTTTTCCGAGATACCAGAGGCATATTTAGTCAGGGTTGGGACAAGCAAGGGTGATGACATGTTAAACCTCTCAAGAGAATTGTTTGAAGAGATAACCCATAAAGATATTAATGCTCACAAAGATTATTCCATTACAAGAAAGAAGGCATTCAAGAGGTCTCTTGATATACGAAATCTGCCAGAGATTATGGATTTGGAGTATGAAAGCAATCTGTGGGATGAGTTGGGCAAGAGATGTACCAGCTGTGGGACATGTTCTATGGTTTGTCCTACATGCTATTGTTACAGGATATTTGATGATATTTCCCTGGATATGGAATCAGGTAGGAGAAGGCGGCAGTGGGATTGCTGTTTGTTTCGAGATCATGCCATGGTTGCCGGTAGGCATAATTTTAGACAAAGCCGTGCAGATAGATTTAAGCATAGATGGTTGCATAAACAACAATCATTTGCCGGCGTTTTTGGTAGACCAAGCTGTGTTGGCTGCGGAAGGTGCATTGAGGATTGTCCAGCTAAGATAGACATTATTACTGAATCAAATAAGATTCAAGGGGAGTAGCATAATGACCAACCCATATTTACCACATCTGGCAAAAATAATCAGAATAATTCCTCAGATGAATGATGTCAGACTCTTTCAGATAAGGCTTGAGGATGAAGGGATGAGGAATAATTTCAATCATAGACCAGGACAGTTTGTTATGATTTCTGTTCTGGGTACAGGTGAGGCACCCATTTCCATATCATCTTCACCCACAAGACCATGGATTATAGAACTTTGTATCAGAAAAGCCGGCAAGGTGACAGATGCCTTATTCAGGTTAAAAGAAAATGCTGTTATTGGATTAAGGGGGCCTTATGGGAATGGTTACTTCATAGAAAAAATTAAGGGGAATAATCTCTTGATTATAGCTGGTGGTATTGGTATGGCTCCATTACGATCATTACTCTGGTATAGCCTTGACAATCGGGATGATTTCAAGGATATAATTCTGATGTATGGCACAAAAACACCGGACGAAATGCTCTTTAAGGATGAGCTTTTTTCTCTCTTAGATAGAGAGGATATCAAGTGTCTTTTGACTGTAGACAAGGGTACAGATACATGGAAGGCAAATATCGGGTTTGTACCAAAATTATTTGATTCAGTCAATCTTTCACCTGCCACAACATACGCAGCCATTTGTGGTCCGCCAATCATGTATCAATTTGTTTTGCAAAAACTTATTGAATGCGGCTTTTCTAAGGATAGGATTATGATGTCATTAGAAAGAAGGATGCAGTGCGGTATTGGTAAATGTCTTCATTGCAGTGTTGGACATAAATATACCTGTACTGACGGACCTATATTTACCTACTGGGATGTGATGAATATGCAGGAGGTAGTTTAGAATGCCAAAGCCAAGGATTGGAATATATGGATTAACAAGCTGTGCCGGGGATCAGCTTACCATTCTGAATTGTGAGGATGAGATACTTGAGATTGCCTCAAGGGTTGATATCAAGTCCTTCTGTCTGGCTCAAACAGGGAATGAAGAAACAAAGCTTGACATTGCCCTTGTCGAAGGAACGGTCTCTACTCAGAAAGACCTTGAGAGATTAAGGGAGATACGGGGTAGAGCATCCATCTTAGTAGCTATGGGGACATGTGCTTGCTGGGGTGGAATGTATACCATGAGAAATGATATTTCACGAACAGAACTTCTTAAGGGTGTATATGGAGAAAATGGGGACAAATATTTTGATTCACTACCTGCCCAACCACTTAAAAACTTTGTCAAGGTTGATTTACCCATTACTGGTTGTCCCATAGAAAAGAAATGGTTTTTAAGGATATTTAAGGCATTTCTTCACGGTGATATAATAGAGGTTCCAAATTTCTCCTTATGCAGCGAGTGTAAGCTGAAGGAAAATGAGTGTTTATTGGTGAATAGGGGTATATTTTGCCTTGGACCAATTACCCTTGCTGGTTGTAAAGCAAGGTGTCCATCACATAATATTCCGTGCATTGGCTGTCATGGTCCCGTTGACGAGGCAAACTATGCTGCAGAGGTTAATATCCTGTTAGATAAAGAATACACCCTTGAAGAGATAAAGAGAAAGATGGGATTTTTTGTATTTAATCCAGATATTAAGCAGAGGCAGTAGAGCATGTCCAGAGTATAAAAAGGATTGAAATGGATATTTGAAAAGTGTAACTACTCAGGTAAAGGAATTTACCACAGAGACACAAAGAAACAATGGTGCACAGTAACTACTATAGCTACATTGGACGGAAAAGAAAACAACGAAATACGCGAAAGTCCCGAAAAGCAAGGGAAATAAAAACAGCATACGCCAATAATCCACTTTCAGTGGGACCAGAAGGGGGCAACCCTGCGGGCTACAGAACTGAAACCGAGCTCTTATAATGTTAAATCAGAGGTAGCAACATGTCTGAAATGAAATACAAGATTGGAGATGAGGTTCAATCCATTAACTGGTGATGTGGTGATATTTGACCATAGCCCGGATTAAGCAAGAGGTATCAATGGCTATTATCGCCGTTCACTCCTACAATTCCTTGATTAAGGACATAACATTGAATACCTTAAATTCGCTTTATCTTCATAAATACCAAATAACCATCCAACCTGAGGAACCAATAACCCTTCCTGCTTATAAAGGCTCTGCCTTAAGGGGAGTCTTTGGTCATAGCCTGCGGAAGACTATATGCGTTCAGAAAGATACAGACTGCCGGGAATGTCTGTTGAGGCTTAAATGTGTCTATTCCTATATCTTTGAAACACCCATCCCAGAAGATGACCCGTTTTGCAGAAAGTATAGCTCTGCACTTCATCCATACATCATTACCCCGCCTATTACCACAAAGAGATATTTCAAAGAAGATGAGCAATTACACTTTGAGGTTGTCCTGATTGGAAAGGCAAATGATTACCTCCCATATTTTGTTTATACCTTCATAGAAATGGGAAAGATGGGCATTGGCAAAGACAGGGGAAGATTCAAACTTATCAATGTTTCAGCTCATCAAGATGATGGCTCTTCAATAGAGATATTTAACAGCAGCGATAATATCTTAAAAGTCAGCCAACATAAGATTGATTCTGAAATCTTAAGCCCTATCTTTAATGAATCAAAATCAGGGCAGACACATAGGTCTGCCCCTACATTAACCCTTGTCTTTGATACTCCGGTCAGGATAAAGGATGAAGGAGATCTGGCAGCAGAGCTTCCTTTTAACCTGCTCATCAAAAGGCTGTATGATCGGGCAGTTCTCTTATCCCATTATCACTGTCAGGGGGAAATGGAGAATGGGGATAAATTCCTTGATGGCGTAAGTGAGGTAAGGATAAAGGATAGTAGACTCAGGTGGTATGATTGGGAGAGGTATTCGTCCAGAAAGGGTAGGATGAAACTCGGAGGGCTTATGGGCAGTATCTCCTATGAAGGCAATCTTGATAAATTCCTGCCATTGCTAAAAATAGGAGAATACATTCATGTCGGGAAGGCAGTAACATTCGGACTGGGAAGATACAGGGTAACATAGGCATGGTTCTATGACAAATCATGTGGGTAGATCAAATTTAAGTTTATCTACAATAAGACGGATAGACCTTGTATATATGCAAACCAATAAATTTGTTTACATATACGGTTGGTTCGCTCCATATTTGGACCAAGGCATCCGTGATGCCGTTCTCCAAACAACACCAACACAGTTGGCTTGCTCCATATTTTGATCAATCTTTATTTACGCATAATGTCAACTATTTTATTGGTTTGCATATAGCTTAAGTGCTAATCTATTGCTGTTTGCAAACAGCCAGGCTCCTTCGGGGTATTAAAACATTTTTGTTGTCAGTTAGCTTTTTTATCCAACTGACAATGTTTGCAGATAAATAATCACCTTCTCCGTTTCTCCACCTTCTCCCTTTCCCCTTTTTTACCAGCAATTCTAATTATGACATTTTTACCGCATAAACACATAACAACTCACCACGGAGACACAGAGGAAAATCGAAGGACAAATCTCTTATTTGAATGTGGCTGAACGCAGATTTTTGGAAATTTGAAGCATTATTCTGTGAATTTATAAAAATTTGCATTCCGTCAGCTTGTTTTTTTAAATTATTCTCCGTGCCTCCGTGTCTCT
>MNYI01000116.1 GCA_001873945.1 Candidatus Desantisbacteria bacterium CG2_30_40_21 | reverse complement strand
CCACAGATGGCACTAAAATCTGCTTCTATCGTTATATCCCATAGGTTATTTAACCCTGAAAATATTGACACCTTAGAAAACTTAGACACCCCTGTCAGCATGACAAACTTAATGTATGCATCAGCCCCTTTTAGTATGGTATAAAAACCCTTGAGGATTTCTCTCATCTCTCTGGCAAGCTCTGGATTTTCTATATTGTCCAGAATAGGTTTATCATACTCATCTATAAGCACAACTACCCTGTTTTTTGTAGCTAATTTCCTTATTAATTCTTCAAATGCCTCATAATAGGTTGTCATTTCAAGGGATAAATTATTGTTTGAGGCAATAAACCTTAATTGATTTAAGATAAACGATAAAAGTTCGTTACTTGAGGTAGCCTTTTGATTACCAAAATCTATCTTTATCAAAGGATATTTCTGGCTGAAATCCCATTTGTCTTCTATCCACAATCCCTTGAAAAGCTCTTCCCTGCCCTCAAATAAGCTCTTTATCGTGTCTATTAATAATGACTTGCCAAATCTCCGTGGACGAGATAGGAAAAAGTAAGTACCGTTATTTATGAGTTTATAGATTATCTCTGTTTTGTCTACATAACAGTAGTTCTCTTTGATTATCTTTTCAAATGTCTGGATGCCTATCGGTAACTTCTTCATGGTTATTCCTCATAAGGTAAGGGTCTGTCAACTCTCAAATGTCGGATAAGGTTTCTATAGTCGGTAGGTCAGGCATTCTTGCCTGACTCATTTGTCCGCTTGAGATAAATGACAGACAAGAATGTCTGTCCTACTGACTTATCTGTCATTTTAAGGTTGACAGACCCTTAGTATATAATATCTTTCCATATTTGTCAACAAAGATTTTGAGCACTGTTTATTACAAAGGCATGGAGAAGAACGACTGATTCCACTATGACTTTTATGAATAATCCTATGATTTTTTTGCGTTTGACAAATCATGACCGGTGCATCCCTGCCTTTTGGGGCTGATGCTGTGCTGATGAAGGAATATACAGTGGTTGATGGTGATATAATCAAAGTATTTAAGGGGGCAAAACCGGGTGATAACATCCGCTATCTGGGTGAGGATGTGAGTCAGGGGCAATTGGTGCTCAAGGGAGGCAAAGTGATTGGTCCGGCAGGAATTGGGATGCTGGCGGCTCTTGGCAGACCATTGGTAAGGGTGGCATCACGACCTGTTGTGGCTGTGCTTGTTACTGGTGATGAGTTGGTTGGGGTTAATGAAAAACTCGTGGCTGGCAAGATTCGTGATGTTAATTCCTATACCTTGCTTAGCCAGATAAACTGGAAAGCATAAGGTGATAAATTGTGAGAATTGCCATGGTCCAGATGATATACCTGTGATCAAGTCAGAGGATAAAACTGGCACAAAGACCATAACCACTGACCGCTCACAATCGCTTTGTCTTAGATGCCACCTGAGTCTACCTGCTCGACCAGGCACACTATCAACCTTCCCTCAGCCACAGATTGTTTTGAAAAAACATATGAAAGGCAAGGGTAATCTTGCCTGTTTTAAGTGCCATAATCCACACCATCCTGATTTGAAGCCACCTGAACCAGTGAAAACACCCGCTGATAGCAATGTGAATGGAACATCTACAACTACAAAAGATGAGAAGAAAACCGTTAGTGCTAAGGGTCGCAGCATTTATAATGATAAATGCCTTGTTTGCCATGGGGCAAAAGGCGATGGTAAAACAGAAGTAGCTGAAAACTTGGATCCCAAGCCACCAGATTTTGCCAGATTAAAGATTGGCTTGAGTCAATTGGTTGGTTTTATTGCCAATGGTAAGGGTGAACAGATGCCGGCATATAAGGATGAATTGAGTGGTGAGGAGATAAAGGAAGCGGCTGGGTATGTAGAGGGATTCAAAAAATAAAAATATAGGTTATTTATATGCAGCAATTCTCATTATGGCAAAACTTATGTTCAAAGGGGAATAAGGGAATAGAGGAGATGGTGTCGATTATCAACAGAATTGTCGGTAGGACAGGCATTTCTGCCTGTCCTGTTGCAGATGACAGGCAAGAATGCCTGTCCTACCGATTAATCTCCATATCTCCCCCTTATCCATTTTACCATAATGAGAATTGCTGATTTATATGATCTATATTCCTATAGGAGGATTTATGAAAAAGCTGAGTCGTCGAGAATTTATCCGTGATAGTGGCATAGCATTGGCTGGGGGTGGGCTGGCTTTATTTATTGCCCCATCAATAGTTAGTTCAGCCACAAAGTATGACTGGACAAAGCATGAATATGGTTATACCATTGAGATAGACCGCTGTATTGGCTGTGGAATGTGTGCTAAAGCATGTAAGGCAGAAAATAGTGTACCAGATACATTCTACAGAACATGGGTGGAGCGATATTCCTATCTTAAGAATGGTGAGGTGGTGGTTGATTCTCCAAAGGGAGCAATGGATGGCTTTGGGTCAAATTTCAAAGCAGATGAACTTGATAAGGCATTCTTTGTCCCCAAGATGTGTAATCACTGTAGAAATCCAAGATGTGTTCAGGTCTGTCCGGTTGGGGCTTCATATATCACTAAGGAAGGGGTTGTTCTGGTAGATAAAAAACATTGTGTGGGTTGTGCCTATTGTGTTCAAGCCTGCCCTTATGGTGCCAGATATATCCACCCAAAGCTGAGCACGGCTGACAAATGCACTTGGTGCTATCATCGTATCACCAAAGGGATGCTGCCTGCCTGTGTCCTTGCCTGTCCAAGAAAGGCAAGAAAGTTTGGCGATATCAGGGATACATCTTCTGAGGTGTATAACCTTGTGAAGATCCATCGGGTGCAAGAGCTTAAGCCTGAATTAAAGACCAATCCACGGGTTTCATATATTGGTCTGGATAAGGAGGTAAGATGATGCATGAAATTATAGGTGCGGGATATTGTTATCCCAATGAATTACATCATTACTGGAGTATACTGATAGTCCTCTATCCCTATATTACTGGATTGATAGCCGGGGCATTTATTATCTCCTCTTTCTATCATGTCTTTGGGATGAAGGAATTACAGCCTATTGCCAGATTTTCTCTCATCTCTGCGTTAGGCTTTACCTTTTGTGTTGGCTTACCGCTTCTTTTTCATCTGGGTCATCCTGAACGGGCACTTAACATGCTGTTTACCCCACATCTTACCTCAGCTATGGCTGGGTTTGGGATTATTTACGCCAGCTATGGGGTGTTGTTATGTCTGGAGGTATGGCTTATCTTTCGGCCTGAGATTGTCCGGTATGCCAACCAGACAAAGGGGGTGATAAAGCTTTTTTACAGTACTTGCCTTAGGTCTTACCCATGAGCTCTCTGAAAGGGAGAAAAAAATTGATAAAAAGCTCATCCAATTCTTTGCTGCCATCGGTATCCCGGCAGCTTGCTTACTTCATGGCTACACAGGTTTTATCTTTGGTTCGGTTGTTGCCAATCCCTGGTGGTCAACGCCCTTGATGCCGTTTATCTTTATACTATCAGCCATGGTTTCAGGTATTGCCATAGGGTTTGTGGTGCTGCGGAACCCTAAGGGAATGGTGATGAATCTTCTGGTAATGGTCTCCTCAATATTGCTTATCATTCAGGTTGCTTCCATGAGATGGAATGTGATCATTGGCGGACAGCTTTTCTCTAAGAGTTTCAGAGGATTTACCGAGCATCTGCATACCTGCTTGAATGAGGTGTTGTTGGAATATTATTCACCATTTTGCAAGCTGCTGAGTTATCTGCATATTAACCTGTTTGGGCTGGAGCGGATAATGGTTTCAGGTGGTATTCTGGCACTGTATTTTGTCTTTATTGTGGTTTTTTGTAAATTGTTGCCACCGTTTGAGAAGACAGAGGATGTAATTGATTAGGGGGGTGATATGTGCAAATGTTTGGCAGAGATACTCTGTGAAATGAACAGAACAGTTAATACGACAGGCTGTTACGAAACTAAAAATCAAGGGTGCTGGCATACCACATATGGTATCTGTCAAGGAAATGTGGACAACATATTGTATGCCTCTCATGCCAAATTTCTATTTCGTAACAGCCTGACGAGGAGGTGTAAATATGTCAGAAGTATTAGTGGAAGAGCAGACAGAGCGAAGGGATTTTATCAAGAAGGCGGCTTTAGGAGTGATTGGTGTTACTGCGGCAATATCCGCAGTAACATCCGCAATTCCGAGAAAAGCATTAGAGGCAGCGAAAATAATCCCAACCAAAAAAAATCAGTTTGGAATGGTTATTGACTTGCGGCGATGTACCGGCTGTCGTGCCTGTCAGGTAGCTTGTAAGGCAGAGAATGGTGTCTCGCTTGGTGGTTTTAGAAGCTGGGTAAATTATACCGAGGCAGGTGCTTACCCTAAGGTTAAGAAAGAGTTTACCCCAAGGGGCTGCAATCACTGCACCCAGCCTGAGTGCGTCAAGGCATGTCCGGTTAAGGCTATCTCTAAAGGGGCCAATGGGATTGTGCTTGTTGACCAGACCAAGTGTAAAAACCTTAAGAGGCGCATCAAGAAATGTCCTTATGGAGCCATCCATACTGACCCGATAATCCTTAAGGCAAACAAGTGTACCTTTTGCCTGCATCGGGTAGAAGCAGGGCTGGTGCCTTCATGCGTCAATACCTGTCAGGGTAGAGCCAGAATATTTGGGGATTTAAGCGACCCTATGAGCGAGGTATCAAGGCTGATAGTGTCGCAGGTTACGACCACACTTGCCCCAAAGATCGGTGAACCAAATGTCTATTATGTTGGCATTAGTGCGGCAGGAAATACCGGGACAGATGACGAGTGGATGAAGAAGAATCGTGAGTTCTCTATGTTGCGGAAATAAAGGAGGTGTAAAAAATGAAGCTGAATAGAAGAGATTTCTTAAAAATAGGGGCAGCATCGGGTGCGGCTCTGAGCATGACCCCATCACTGCTTTGTGCTATGGAATTGGAAGAAGGCGGTAAGGATGTGAGTGTGGGAACAAATTGGGGCAAGGGCAAGAATCGTCAGGCTATCCCTACAACCTGTCTTCAGTGTAATATTGAGGATGGACTGTTAGCCTATGTTGAAGATGGACGGCTGGTCAAGATAGAGGGCAACCCCAAACACCCGGGTACCCGTGGCAAGATTTGTGCCAAGGGGCAAGCCGGTATCAATACTGTTTATTCGCCTGACAGGATTCTCTATCCACTAAAAAGGGTAGGTGCCAGGGGTGAAGGTAAGTGGAAAAGGATTACATGGGATGAGGCATTGGATGAGATTGCAGGAAAGATTAAAGAGACTATAGCTCGGGACCCAAACGAGGTTATGTTCCACTATGGTCGAGATAGAACGAGTGGCTATACCAAACGGTTTATGCAGGCAATTGGCTCTGCTACCATGGGTAGTCACACCTCTATTTGTGAATCCTCAAAGAAGATAGGTATGGAGCCCACTTGGGGTCCGGATATTGAGACACCTGATTTTGAGAATACAAAGTATATCCTGAACTTTGGGTCAAATATCTATGAAGCCGCCTACTTTCACAACACTTATATCCAGAGGTTAATTGATGGTAGGGTAAAGAATGGGGCAAAATTAGTCACCTTTGATGTACGGCTCTCAAATACTGCCGGCAAATCAGATGAGTGGCTGCCAATATTTCCAGGGACCGATGGTGTAGTGGCATTAGCCATGGCTAATATTATTATGCAAAAGGGGTTGGCTAATACTACATTTATCAACAAATGGACAAATGTTACCGCTGACCAGCTAAAGGAGTACCTTGCAAAATATACACCTGAAATGGCTGAGAAAGAAAGCGGTGTCCCGGCAAAGGATATTCGCCGAATTGCCATTGAGTTTGCCAAGGCTACACCGATGTGTACTACCTACACCTATCGTGGGCCAGCCATGCACCTTAATGGTTCTTACAATGAAAAATGTACGATGTTGCTTAATATTATTGTTGGTAATATCGACAAGAAGGGTGGCTATTGTCTGCCACGGGGTATGGGTTGGAGTAATCCTGCTCCCAAACCACCCAAGCCGGCAAAGCAAAGTATTTTGAGTAACCCACCTGAATATCCTTTGGCTGGGCACCATGTTTCACATCATATTGCTCATGGGATACTTGAGGGCAGACAAAAACTGAGCGTATACATCTGGTATATGCATAATCCTTGCTATGCCAACCCGGATGCCGGAACATGGGATACTTTGCTCAAGGATACAGAAAAAATGCCGTTTACCGTAGCAATTGATGGGTTCATCAGCGAGTCCTCTGATCTGGCAGATATTATTCTGCCGGATTCAAGCTATATGCAGCGGCATGACTCTGAGTCAATGCCATCGGCACTGCTTCCATGGGTTGGGGCAAGGGTGCCAGTGGTCAAGAACATTGGAGAACAGCGAGAGGTAAAGGATATGCTGCGGGATTTAGCACAGAGGATTGGTCCAGAGGTGGGTAAATACTTTGAACTTACCCCGGAGCAGTTTCTTGAGCATCAGATGAATAGTGTGCCAGGACTGAAGGAAAAGGGCGGGCTTAGCTTTATTCGTGAACATGGGGTATTTCCGGTTTATGGACCAGAGGCAAAACCTGAGTTTGAAACTTATAAAAAAGAGCTAATGAAGGATAGTGAGGGTAATTTCATCTGTCCAGATACGAAATGTGCTACCTCATTAACCGAGCATGAGGAGTATAATGGCATTAGTCTTAACTGTCCTATGCATAAGAAGGTGGTGGGCACTAAGATTGGTGATAAGGCTTATACCGGCTTTAACACCCCATCCAAGAGACTTCATGTCCATGTTGAGGCATGGGAGGAGTATGGCTTTAAACCAATGCCATATTATTTTCCCATTCCAGAGCATGAGGAGATAAAGGCTGGCAAGGGCAATAAGTTAGTTATGACCACCTATAAGATCAATACCCATGTCCAGTCAAGGACATCAGCCTGCAAGTGGTTGTCTGAGATACACCATAATAACCCAATGTTGATTAACCCCAGGACAGCCGCAGAAAGGGCTATCAAAGAAGGCGATCTGGTGCGGGTAACCTCAAAAATCGGTTATCTGGTTACCAAAGCCCATGTAACCGAAGGAATTCACCCCAAGGTAGTGGCTATTTCTACCCATAGTGGACACTGGAAGTATGGACCTGTATCTCGGGCAAAGAAGGATATGCCCACTCCTTATGGTCAGGCAGATGCGGATGTCAGCAAAAATCTGTGGTGGGATGATATTGGTGTCCATCCAAACAGAATCATCCCTATCTCCACAGACCCTATTGGTGGAAGTCAGGCATGGATGGATACTGTAGTGAGCGTGGAAAAAGCGAAGGCTACGGATAAATATGGCGATATCAAGGTTAACCTTGAGGCGGCAAAAAAGGCTTACCACGATACGCTGGGATATGCTACAAAGAAGCAAGGGGGGAGCATAGCGGGGGACATTAATCAGGCTATCAGGCTGTAGTGTCGCGTCAACCACATTGCGATATCGCAAATAGGGGACGATGTCATCTCAAAGGAGTACTTGACCGAGGGATCTTAATGATATGAAGGCAGAGGAAAGATTTCTCCTTGAGAAGGTTCATTGTAGGGGCAGACCTGTGTGTCTGCCCTTCTTGCTACGAAAGGAGATAATATGCAAGGTTTATTTGCAGGTCTGGTGCTGGTTATGATTCTTGCTGGATGTGAGTGCAGAATAGGCAATATTTCGGTGGATGAGGCAACGAAGTTTCTGGATGGTAACAATAGTGTGGTTATCCTTGATGTCCGCACACTGCCAGAGTATTCCTCAGGTCATATCCCCGGTGCCAGATGTATACCAATTGATATGCTTACCGCAAGACTGGGCGAGTTGGATGCAGAAAAATTAACTATTGTTTATTGCAAGCCCGGGTGTAATCGCAGCCAGAGGGCATGTCAGATACTTAAGGCAAATGGATTCAAGCAGGTGAAGAATATGAACGGTGGGATAGATGCCTGGCTTAAAATGGGTGGAAGGGTAGATGGGGCAGCTACAGAAACAACAATGTGCCCTGGTTGGGTGTTGGGGCATGGGTGTGAGGATTAAAGAGGGGGAGAAGTGGACAACTTAATAATCAAAGCAACTCTACGAAATCAATAAGGTTAATCTCAGCATCTTTTATCAGTCGGTGAAGTAATCCCTTATCTAATTCGTGATGGTCAGGGATAGAAAGTATGGTTTCACAATCTGGTTTTTCATAGATAATATGACTTCCTCGCTGACGGGAGAAAATCCAGCCACATTTTTCAAATACTTTCGCAGCCTTTCTGCCGGAAATTAAAGGCAGTTTAGGCCAGTAATCCTCATTATGACATTTTTACCGCATAAACACATAACAACTCACCACGGAGACACAGAGGAAAATCGAAGGACAAATCTCTTATTTGAATGTGGCTGAACGCAGATTTTTGGAAATTTGAAGCATTATTCTGTGAATTTATAAAAATTTGCATTCCGTCAGCT
>MNYI01000248.1 GCA_001873945.1 Candidatus Desantisbacteria bacterium CG2_30_40_21 | reverse complement strand
TAGCTGTGTTGTTCAGGTTCGCAATAGTACACTATTGCTCACCTTCACGCCTTGCTCTCCTTGATTAATTCTCACCCCGAGAAAAATCGCAATTTATGCCCCACTTGAGTATAGTGCAATAGTATAACATAAATACCCTGATTTTGCAATTGTTTTTTTGGCACGGCATCCGCAATTAAATGCTTGAATTTTACTCCATTAAGTGCTATAATAGTATTTGGGATTTATTTAATAATTACAAAAGGAGAAAACTCATGGATTATCAAAGCTTCAAGCAAAAAGCAGAAGAGGGTGCAAATCTTATACCTGTGTACAAGGAAATTCTGGCTGATATGGAAACGCCTGTTTCTGCCTTTCAGAAGATAGCCATGAATGCAGAGTATGCCTACTTATTGGAAAGTGTTGAGGGTGGTGAGAATCTGGGGAGATATTCCTTTCTGGGAAGCAACCCATTTATTATCTTTCGGGGTAAGGGTGATGTGGTAGAGGTCATCAGGGATGGGATGGTTGAAAGGTTCAATGGTGTTGACCCCTTGATGCACTTATTGGGATTTATGAATGAATTTCATCCGGCAAGGGTTGCAGAACTTCCAGGATTTTTTGGTGGTGCTGTAGGTTATATTGGGTATGATTATGTGCGATGCATTGAAAATATTCCAGATGCAAACCTTGATGAAATCGGCTTGCCGGATGTGTTATTTGTCATTACTGATACAATGCTTGTTTTTGACCATGTGAGGCATACCATTAAGGTTATTGCCAATGTCTGGTTAAGGGATGATAATATTGAAAAAGCATATCAAGAGGCAATGGAGAAAATAGCAGCAATAATTGAGAAATTGAAACAGCCATTACCTGCTAAAAATGAAATATTCCCTGTAGGTGATATTATCCCAGAGATAGATATTCAATCCAATGTTACTAAACATGAGTTTGTTGACAATGTATTAAGGGCAAAGGAATATATTGCCTCTGGGGATGTATTTCAGGTGGTGCTTTCTCAGAGGTTTTCAACGGCTGTTAAGGCTGATGCCTTAAGTCTGTATCGAGCCTTGCGATGGGTAAATCCGTCTCCATATATGTTTCTGCTTAAATTTGGTGAATTATCCTTAATTGGGTCTTCGCCTGAACTTTTAGTCAGCGTGGAAGATGGGAGCGTAGAGGCAAGACCTATTGCTGGTACAAGACCAAGGGGGGGAACTAAGCAAGAGGATGAGGCTTACGAAAAAGACCTTTTATCTGATCCAAAGGAATTAGCAGAGCATGTAATGCTGGTTGATCTTGGGAGAAATGATATTGGTCGGGTTTGTGAATACAGCAGTATTACCCTGCCAGAGTTTGAAATTATTGAGAGATATTCTCATGTAATGCATATGGTTACTTCAGTAAAAGGAAAACTGATGCAGGACAAGAATTACCTTGATGCCCTGCGAGCTTGTTTCCCGGCAGGAACAGTTACTGGTGCCCCTAAGGTGCGAGCCATGGAAATAATCGATGAGCTTGAAATGTCCAAAAGGGGGGCGTATGCTGGTTGTGTTGGATATTTTAGCTTTTCAGGAAACATGGATACCTGTATCACTATCCGAACCATGGTAATGTCTGAGGGAAAGGTTTTCATTCAGGCTGGTGCAGGAATTGTAGCTGATTCTCAACCTGAAAAGGAATACGAAGAGACGATCAATAAGGCAAAAGGGATGCTTAAGGCTGTGGCAATTGCTGAGGAATTGCGACCTGTGCAATCGGAATTAATCACGCAAAGACACAAAGAACACAAAGGATAGAAAAGAAGAAAAATCTCATATATCTTTGTGATCTCTGTGGCTTTGCGAGAAGAAATATTTGCGTAATCTTTGCGTTCTCTGTGTTAAAAAAACTCGATTGCACAGCTCGAGGAATTGTACGAACACTGAATTTTTATTGACAATATCATTGATTGGTGTTATACTTATCATTGTAGCAGTATGACATCACTGAGTGTATGATGGAGAAAATTATGACCAAAAAAAATCATTCAGGATACGCTGGTATAATCGGACGGCCAAATGTAGGTAAGTCTACATTATTAAATGCCTTTCTTGGGGAAAAGTTAGCTATTGTTACTAAAAAACCCCAGACTACAAGAAACCGCATCATGGGCGTGCTGACGCAAAAAGATTGTCAGATAATCTTTTTGGATACACCAGGAATATTAGAGCCTCATTACCAGCTTCATCAGAACATGATTAAGTGTGCGTATCGTGTTTTAGAAGAATCAGATACCATCATTTTTATGGTTGAACCTGCCATGCCACAGAGGATAGAGACAAAGATTATTGAACGGCTGACAACCTATCATAAACCCAGCTTTCTGGTTATTAATAAGATTGATACTATTCAAAAGGATAGTTTGTTCCCATTAATTGAAACTTATGCATCAATGAATATTTTTCAGGAGATAATTCCTATTTCTGCCTTAAAGCTTAAAGGGATTGATAGCTTGTTAATGGCAATAAAGACCTCATTGCCAGAGGGTGAACCCCTTTATCCGCCAGATATGCTTACAGACCAGCCTGAACGATTCTTCGCTTCTGAGATCATCAGAGAAAAAATATTTAAGTATTACAGAGAGGAATTACCCTATTCTACGGCTGTAGTTATTGAAGAATTCAAGGAAAGAAAGCCAAAGGATTTTATTTGCGCAATAATCTATGTTGAAAGAGAATCTCAGGAGGGAATCATTATTGGCAAGAATGGATTGGACTTAAAAAAAGTAGCTGTTGAGGCACGAGCAGATATTGAGGCATTGATTGGCAGGGAAGTGTATCTTGAACTTTGGGTTAAAACAAGGAAAAATTGGCACAAGTCGTCAAATGCTCTGAAGGAATTTGGGTATGAGCGGGGTTGAGTATAACTACTCAGATGTGTAATAAAGTGGAAAGGGAGAAAATGGGGAAAGGAAGAAAGATTAGAACGCAGATACAGAATATTATTCTGCTAATAGTGCTTATAAATATTACAATTGGCTGCACAGGCATACATTCTATGATTGCAGTGGAAAACAGTCAATATGGAACCAGATGTATAACAATGGAACTCTGGCATGATGCTAAGTTTCATCTTGAAAAAGCCATGAAGAATAGTCCTGATAACATGTTTGTTTGTAATAATCTTGGTGTGGTTTATGAGTATTTTGGGGATAATGAGGCTGCAAAACGGCTTTATGAAAAAGCGGTAGACATTTCCATTAAAGGTGCAGAGGTAGAGAGGGTAGGGGAAGTAGGAGGGCATAAAGGCACAGAGACACAACGGAAAAAGTCAATTCCCAACTCACCTGATAACAATATTTGTTATCAAAATCTTAAGGCTTTCATGGAAGAGCTGGGGCAATCGCACATTATGCCTGTAACAGGAACATTTTCTGCCTCGAAAAAGATATTGTCCAAAAGGGTGGAGATAAAGAAAAAACTTACTCCTGTATTGACCGTAGATGGTATAAACCGTGTAGGGATATTTGTCTTGTTGCCAGATAAAAGATCCATGCCTTTGCAAGATACAAAGGGGAATTTAATAGCTACTCCTGCCCCTTGCCAATGGGAAATGGCCACGCATCCCGCATTATCAGATGAAAAGGCAGAGGCAATAACATCGATGATTGTTGAGGCATTTAAGGAAAAGATACAAGAGGAAAGTTCATTTTATATCGATGAAGAGATATTACAGGCAATAAATGAGGGATCCCCTTTGGCAAAGGATAAACCCTTATCAATTTTTCTGCAAAATAATGAGGCAGTGATAGACCTGTGCAATGATTCTGATATTCAGGGGGTATTTGTCCTTGAGATAATAGAATTTAATGATAGCAGAACAAAAATGCTAACAAGTAAAAGCCGTTATTCAGAAGAGGAAAGGCGATATATTTATTATGATGTTCCAAGTATTATCCGTAAGGTGGTATTAAAGATAAGGTTCTGCTTTTTTGAGGCAAAGACAGGTAACCTGTTGTGGGATAAAAAATATGATATTTCTAAGATTAAGGAATACCCTGTCGAAGATGAAGAAAAGATACCTCTCTGTGATATGGAACTCTTTGAAAACCTGTGTAATGAGCCGTCAAGTAATTTTATATCAGCCACAAAACCACAGTATAGGTGTTCAAAGAGGCAGATATTGATGGAGAGATAAATTGATGTTTCCTTGCTTGTCTTCCCATAAATTATATTTTAACATAAAATGATAGCTTTGTCAATATTTTTGTTGTAACTGATGTCTTCTATTAATGTTACATAAACTGTCTCCTTCCTCTTTTTCCCGATACATTTATCCTTCTACTGGCACATCCTGAATTGTTGCAAGTAATTTCTCCTTTGTTCCCAGAATACTCCTTACCTCATCTGCCTCTAACACCTCTTTTTCTATTAAAGCAGAAGTCAATTTATCTAATTTTTCTTTATTTTCTTCTAATATCTCTCTTGCACATTGATAACAGGCATCAACTATCTTTTTTATTTCTGTATCTATCTTAGAGGCAACCAATTCGCCATAATTTTTTTCCTTAAAAAGATCCCTGCCAAGGAATACCTCTCTATCCTTTCTACCATAGGTCAGTGGTCCCAATTCATCGCTCATTCCATATTCACAAACCATTTTATGAGCAGCCTCTGTTGCCCGTTCAATATCATTCTGAGCACCGGTTGATGCCTCATTAAAGATAAGCATTTCTGCCGCTCTACCGCCGAGCAGAACGGTCATCTTGTGCAATATCTCTGACTTTGTGGTCAAGTATCTATCCTCAAGCGGTATCTGGAGTGTATAGCCCAAGGCATTCATCCCTCTGGGAAGGATAGATATCTTATGGATTGGATCACTATCAGGGATCATCTCGGCTACAAGGGCATGGCCTGATTCATGATACGCAATTATCTGTTTTTCCTTGTCCGAGAGAAGTCTGGATTTTCTCTCTGGTCCAGCGATTACCCGGTCAATGGCATCCTCAAAATCTTCAAATTCTATCTTTTCCTTATCTTTTCTGGATGCAAGGAGGGCAGCCTCATTTACCAGATTTGCAATATCTGAGCCAACAAACCCAGGGCTTCTTCTGGCTATGAGCTTAACATCTACATCATCAGCCAATGGTTTTTCTCTCAGGTGTATCCTAAGAATGGCTTCCCTGCCAATTAAATCAGGGGCATCAACCACAATAAGGCGATCAAATCTCCCTGTACGGAGAAGAGCCGGGTCAAGCACATCCGGTCGATTACTGGCTGCAATAAGGATTACCCCCTCTTTTGAATCAAACCCATCCATTTCCACTAAGAGTTGGTTAAGGGTTTGCTCTCTCTCATCATGTCCACCACCAAGTCCAGCACCCCTTTGTCTTCCAACCGCATCAATTTCATCAATAAAAACAATACATCCCTTGCCTGTAGATAAAGCAGACTTTCTTGCTTGTTCAAACAAATCCCTGACCCGAGACGCCCCAACACCAACAAACATCTCTACAAAGTCAGAACCGCTGATACTCAGGAAGGCAACATCTGCCTCTCCAGATACTGCTTTGGCAAGCAAGGTTTTACCTGTCCCAGGCGGACCAACGAGAAGAACGCCTTTGGGTATCTTTGCTCCTAATTTTTGAAATTTCTTGGGCTCTTTTAAGAATTCAATTATCTCTGAAAGTTCTTGTTTGGCTTCATCTACACCAGCCACATCCTCAAAGGTAGTCTTTGCTTCCTTATCTTTATCTTTGGGCAGATTAAACCTTGCCCTGCTTTGACCAAAGTTCATTATCCCCCTTCCACCCGGCATTCGTGTCTGACGATAGAAGAGACCCCAGAGCAGGAGACAGAATAACACCGGGGAGCCAATATACCAGAGTAATCCCATCCACCATGTGTTTCCAGTTGGCAAATCCCCTCCAAATTCAACACCGTATTCCTCTAATAATTGGATAAGATTTTTATCCTGATAGGGGATATATGTTGTAAATGGGATAATTGCCTTATCCTTTATCAATTCGCCCTTAATATTTTCTTGCCCTATTATCTTTACACTCTTTACATCGCCATGTCTTACTGACTCTAAAAATTGCGAATAGCCCAACCTTACCGGCTTAATCGTTTGAGGTGACTCAAAAAACTGTAGCCCAAGCGGCAGGATAAGAAACAAAAATATCAACCAGATGCTTAAATTCAAACCCTTATTCAACTATTTCCTCCTTTTTGCTCATTTGCAACAACTACTCAGGTAAAGTAATTTACCACGGAGAACACATAAATTGATAGGTTGATGAGTTTATAGGTTAAAGGAACATAGATCCATAATTCATAACCATTTACTATCAATTCATCCACTTATCAACCCATCAACTATTCAACTTATCAACTTTTTGTGTCTTCGTGCCTTTGTG
>MNYI01000218.1 GCA_001873945.1 Candidatus Desantisbacteria bacterium CG2_30_40_21 | reverse complement strand
TATGGAAAAGAGCTTTTTCCCCTTCCCACTTCAGACCCAATCAAAGCAAGAACTTGATTCCCGGAAAAAAGTTACTTTTTTGAAAAAAAAATTGTAACTACTCAGCTATCAAGAGATAACAACGAAAAACACAAAAAACACGAAAAAATTCTGTCTTTATTTCCCTTGCTTTTCGTGCCTTTCGCGTATTTCGTTGTTTTCTTTTCCGTCCAATGTAACTATAATAGTTATTGTGCACCCTTGTTTCTTTGTGTCTCTGTGGCAAATTACTTTACCTGAGTAGTTACGCCAATAGTATCTTCGTAATCTAACTTGACTTGATTCTGAATTTGGGGTGAATTCTGGGCAAGGCAATCCCATGCAAATGAGGATAGTAATATGCCTATACATAATGGACTTAATGTTGCTTTAGTTAGCCAATTCATGTATTCTCCTTTTCTTATCCCCACACCACAAAGTGGTGAATCTTTGGAGTGCAACGGCTTACTTTGCTCTCGCTTTTTCTAAAAACGACGGTAAGCTTAAAATCGACAGCAGCAAGCCACTGCACTCTGACAAAATTACTTAATCATCACCTGGAATTGTAATGTTCCGACTACACCTGTGGCTACCATAGGCATACTCCATCTAACATGTGTAACTATGCCAGATTGAATGCCATCGAAATTAAAGCCACCATCATGCGAATATTCAATGATATTATCCGCTGACGATGTAGTCATAAATATCGCAATACTAACCATTTATTTGCTAAATTCGATTACTAATTTAATTCGCGAAATCCGTATCATCCGTGTACTAAAAAATATTTGCCGGAAGCTCTTTACTTCCATGAATAACCAATACTATGTAAATTACATTTTTGCTCACCTTATAAACTATTCTATAGTTTTGATGAATCAACTCTCTTATGTCAGAATTATCATCATATTCAGGCACTACTCTACCCATAAGAGGAAAATCTATCAAACATTCAATTGTTTCCAATATTTTCTTAGCAAAATTACTGGCATAATAAACCGAATCTTTAGAAATATATTGAACAATCTCCTCAAGACTTTTCATACCATCTTCAGTCCAAATAAGCTTTTCTATTTTATCCATCTTAAAAGCCTTCCCCTTGCTTCTTCGTGAGTTATAACTTTGCCGTCTTCAATTTGCTTCAAGCTCTTATCAACTTTTTGTCTAAAGTATATTTTTGCCATAATATCATCATAATCAACCTCCTCTGGCAAATTATTTATCATTTTGACAACTTCATCTTTTATAGCTATCATCTTAACACACCTTCCTTTAAGGTTAAAATTCAGAATTTGCACAAATTTCCCTTTTTATAATCCGTAAAAATCCGTGTCCTAAAAACTTCTGTGTAAGTAAGGGAAAAGAGGGAAGATTTTTTAATTTTTCTTTTCCCCTTTTCCCTTTGAATCCCTCTAAAACGAGCCGAGACGACTCGTCTACAATCTCACTCTTACTTAATCGTCACGCTAAACTGTAATGTCCCGCTCACACCAGGTCCGATAGTCGGTATACTCCAGCGAATATGCGTTACTGGTGTTGAATCTACTCCATTATAACTTATGCCATCATGCGAATATGCAATCGTGCCTGTTGGTCCTGTAGCTATCACTGCCGTCCCTGTTCCATAGACTGTTCCTGCCGGAATTGCATCCGTAAAGGCAACATCTATCGCTGTGCCTTGCCCAATATTATTATAAGCAATTGTATAGGTCAACATTGTGCCTGTCGTCTGCGTCCCTGATGGTGAGACCGTCTTTGTTACCTCAAGTACTGGCGGTAAAGCTGGAATAAGTGGCATAAATACCCAGGCAGTAACTACCGGCTGGGGCACATTAGCCATATTCTTGTACTCTACACGCACCTGGTTGAGTATCCCCAACCACATCTCCTCAACATCCTTAACAGCAACGCCAAGTTGATTCCAACCACTGCCGGAAATTCCTATTTGCCCTTGTTGCCAAACAATACTTCCTGCGGTAAAACTTGGATAATCAGTTGTCCTTACCTCGATTACACGATAATTATTACCATCTGCAATCATCGTATTACCATTAGCTAATCTAATTGCCTCGAAAGGATAATTAAGTTGATTTACCCCTGAGCCAGAAGTCCCTGTCCCATATTGCCAAACAATTGTCCCACCACTTGTTCCAATTGGCTGCACCTCAATTACCCGATTGGGAATCGTCCCACCACTTGTTCCAATTGGCTGCAACTCAATTACCTGAGGATTATCAGCGATGAGTATATTCCCATTAAGCAATTTTTTGGCATCAGTGGGAGAGGTAAGCTCATAACTCCACCGTGTTGTCCCTGTACTTGAGACTATCATTACACGACTTCCTTGACAAATAAGTGTCGTGCCATCTACTAATCTTTCTGCTTCTTTAAGAGATTCTGAACTAGTACCATTATATTGCCAGACAATACTTCCACCTGTTGGATAAGTTGGTTGAACCTCAAGGACGCGATGATTATTAGAGTCAACAATAAGTACATTACCATTATCCAACTTCTGGACATCGTTTGGGCAGTAAAGTTGATTTGTCCCAGAGCCAGAGACACCTGTTTGCCCATATTGCCAGACTATTGTGCCCCCACTTGTCCCAGTAGGTTGAACCTCAATCACACGATGATTATTCTCGGTGTCTGCAATTAATACATTCCCATTCATTAATTTAGTAGCTTCATAAGGGCAGCTGAGTTGATTTGTGCCAGTACCCCAAACACCTGTTTGCCCATACTGCCAGACAATATTATGTGTAATCGGGTTCACTTCAATTACTCGCCGGTTTATCGTATCCGTAATAAGCAAATTAGTCGTAGAGGTAGCATTCGCCATCTGCGATACAGATAGCATCATCCAACAGACTAACGCCCCAATTCCAAGCAGCCAATTCATTCCTTTTTTCATCATTTTCTCATCTCCTTTTTTAGAATGTAAGGGTCACGCATGCGTCGCCCCTACTTGTTACGGCTGTATCACTACCTTAAACTCCATCGCAATAGTTATCCCCGGTTCCATTGCCGGTATCGTCCATCTACCATGCGTTATTGGTTCTGTATAGGATGAATCATAGGTTTTTCCACCATCATGTGAAACCATGACATATGATCCGCTTATAACTGGTTCAATAAATACCACACTACCAATGACAAGTTTTGTCCCATCGGGAACCTGATCAGTAACCACAACATCGGTTCCTGTCCCTGCATATTCCCAGACTATAGCCTTAGTTGTTGGGTTTACCTCAATCACCTTACCAGCCCCCATCCCCCCTACTCGTAAGCAACACATTCGCCCCTGGCATTGCCTGACTAATTACCGGCAAGCCAATTATCAGGATTGTTGCCATTAATCCAATTAGTAATCTTTTCATAATTCTTCATCTCCTTTTTTTATTTCGGAGCGATGAGCTTACTTGCTCTCGTTCTATAAATGTTAAACTACCGCACTCCAAAGCGAAATCAAGTAAGCTCATTGCACTCCGAAATCCTCATTCAACCCTTACCTCAAACCTTACACTCCCTCCCGCTCCTGATATGAGGGTTGAGGTTAATTCCCATTTAATATGAGTTACCGGCAAATCTTGTGATTAATCATAAGTTATCCCACCATCTCGTGAGTAGAAAATAGTTGTATTTGTGCCTGAAGCAGAGTTGGTGATATAAGTTGTTTCGGCAGGTATTGCATCTGTAAGTACAACGGTCGTTGCTGTGCCTGAACCTATATTTTGATAATAAAGCGTATAGGTTAACGATGCTCCAGAAGTTGCTGGACCGGAAGGGCTGACTTCTTTATAAAATTTAAGTAATGGCTGTGGAGGTTCCAATAGATTAAATTCTGTAGTAGCGATAGTTCCTGAGATTAGTCCTTTGGCATTTACAGTTATCGTACCACTTGATGGTTGGGGAGTAATCGTGAAGGTGGTGGAAAAAGAGCCGAAGGCATCAGTCAGGGCTGTAGCAATGGTAGTTGTATTGCCAAAATCAATGACTATTCCCTCGGTAGGGGAAAAGCCTCCTCCTGTAACAATTACACTTATACCTATCGTGCCAGCATTGGGTGAAA
This sequence comes from Candidatus Desantisbacteria bacterium CG2_30_40_21, assembly GCA_001873945.1. Lineage (GTDB taxonomy): Bacteria > UBA9089 > CG2-30-40-21 > CG2-30-40-21 > CG2-30-40-21 > CG2-30-40-21. Next base: position 2,579 of record MNYI01000218.1, on the reverse strand, counting down.
CATCGACAATAGGTGCAGCATTAACCTTACAGGCAAGAAGAATAATAAAGAATATTAGTTCGCAAATTACTTCAAGGTTTCTTTTTTTCAAAACTACCTCCAAGGAATGCGAAACATATACATTTGACGGAAATTCATCATAAAAACATAGATCATTGTATCATGTGTTCAATTGGATGTCAAGTGAAAAATTGGGCATGGTTCAAAAATAATGCAGGAAGGATGAAGGAAGGGAGGAAGGAAGGAAGGAGGAAGGAAGGAGGAAGGAAGAAACTAAAACCTGTTTCCTCTCTTCCCCCTTCAGACTAAACACCTTCAGCCTTTTGTCAACTTAATCCATACTTTTTTAACTTCCAGTAAAGGGAAGACCGTCCAATCCCTAATACTTCGGCAGTTTTTCTCTTATTGCCCTGATTATTACAGAGCATTTTTTTAATGGCTTCCTTTTCCATTTCATTCAAAGATGTTTCACTGGAAAAGCTAAGCCATTGAGGATCCTGCATGACCGTAACATCCGGTTTAATTTTGTCAATAGAGGGTAGAGAGATGGAGATATCATCAACAGTAATTATCTCCTTGCAAGAGATAACTGCCCGTGTAATGACATTCTTAAACTCCCGTACATTCCCGGGCCAACTATATTCCATTAATCTCTCCATTGCCATGGAACAAATACCGGTCACCTTCTTTTTGAATTGTTCCCCTGCCCTGATCAAAAAGTATTCAGCAAGAAAAGAAATATCACTCTTTCTCTCCCTTAATGCAGGCAGGTTAATCTGAAAGGTAGAGAGACGATAATACAGATCCTCACGAAAGCTCTTTTTTTGGATCTTATCCGTTAATTGCTTGTTAGTAGCCGAGATAACTCTGGTATTGATAGATATGGGTTTCTCACTTCCAACCCTGGTAATGGTTCCCTCTTCCAATACCCGCAAGAGTTTTGCTTGTGAAAATATATCCATATCTCCAATCTCATCCAAAAAGATAGAACCTTTATTTGCCAGCTCAATCTTTCCCTGCCTATCTCGATGAGCTGAGGTAAAGGCACCCTTTTCATGCCCAAAAAGTTCACTTTCTGCTAACTCTCGCGGTATAGCTGCACAATTAACCGGAACAAACGGAGCATTTATTCGGCTACTGCATTCATGAATCGCCCGAGATGCCAACTCCTTTCCTGTTCCTGTTTCCCCTTGAATAAGGACAGGAATATCCGCTTTAGCTGCTATTTCAATATCTTTATACACCCGTTGCATCTGGGGCGAATTCCCAATCATTCCATAAAAACCATTCATTCTCCTCACCTTCCTATTGCCAAATCTTACCTTATTGAGATTTTAAGTGGCAGAATTAATGGCTAATGCCCATGCAGGATATTAGACTTTAGCTCAATTTCTTAAACGATAGTGTTGGTTATTTTCTTATTATCAACAAAAAAGTCTTGACAAAAATAAATAAATGTTGTATATTTATTTATCTGAGGATAAAAAAAGGCATTCGTAGCCTATGATGCAAGAAACAGGGACAAAAGCCCTGTCGCTACATAGTGCTACAAATTGCTTAAGAAAACCTGGCGGGTATCTCTTAGCTTTTTTTACCTCGTTATGCCCCTTAAGATACTTCGAGTTATCTTAAGGGGTTCTTATATATTAAATACCATACTCAATAAAAAAGGAGAGACCTATAGCCTCTCCTCCCTTTTTAATATTCAATTGGTATTAAGTAAAAAATAAAAAAACCACAGTATATGTAAATACAATGCTATACAGTTTTTCTTATGTCGCAAAACAGTTTAATGGCATTCTTCACCCTGTGGTTCTACAGAAAATATATATAAATTGGACTAAAAATTTTAAGTCCATCAATTTTTTTAGTGCAACAATGATGATGTATGTATTATATCTGTTCCCCTCATCTTTGTCAATATTTTTTTCAAAAAAATAATAATAAAAGACATAACCCATAAGTATTTCCGTATCTTACAAACTCATGGAGAAATACATCCATCCTGTTCAGACTGGATGGATGTATAAATAGAATTGTTGTATCTTGTATTATTCTCAAGGACTTGGGAAGAAAACCTGACCCTAAATCTTTGAGGGACAAAAATAATCGGTTGATGTATATAGGGATAGGCTATAAATGATAATAAACATAAAATATAATAAGAAAAAGCAAGAATTGTTTGATATGAATTTGGTTGAAAATTCCGTCCCCTACCCTTCTACACACAATAGAAATGGGTGTATTGCTTTTCTACTACTACCAATAGTGGGAGGGTCTCACGCGGAGGAGAGAGGCGGAGAGAGAACAGAGGGAATCGACAGGGGGGCTGAACTGTATTGGCCAGCAATTCTCATTATGGATTTTCAGATTCACCACAGAGACACGGAGGCACGGAGAATAACTTAAAAAAACAAGCTGACGGAATGCAAATTTTTATAAATTCACAGAATAATGCTTCAAATTTCCAAAAATCTGCGTTCAGCCACATTCAAATAAGAGATTTGTCCTTCGATTTTCCTCTGTGTCTCCGTGTCTCCGTGGTGAGTTGTTATGTGTTTATGCGGTAAAAATGTCAT
>MNYI01000180.1 GCA_001873945.1 Candidatus Desantisbacteria bacterium CG2_30_40_21 | reverse complement strand
CAGATCACAGAGGGGAAGGATTCCCGACAATCGGGACAGATCACAGAGGGCATGGACCTCTTGTCCATTCTGGCTTAGCCTGTCCTCGATTGTCAAGAATCGACAGGATCCTTCTTCTCCTTGTCATTCTGGCTTGTCCAGAATCCTTCTTTCCTTAAATCGCAAAAAAACGCGAAAAATTCTGATTCACAAATTCATTCTGATTATTAATTTTCGCGGGTTTTTGCGTATTTCGTAGTTTTTCCGTCCAATATAGCTGCAAGTAGTTACTGTATACCTTTGTGTCTTGAGTGGTAAATTCCTTTACCTGAGTAGTTACAATTATTACAAAAAATAGCCACGATTGAGAAATCAACCGTGGCTATTTATTTGCTATAACCCCGCCACTGTCGTGTGTCATGAGATCTTGAACCCTATAGACAAAATTGGGTACTCCCTTGTATGTTCCTCTGCTTCTTTGCCATATAGACAAAAGGCATTCCACATTCAAAGTTTTTAGAGCTCCCGTTAAATAGGTGTTGAAACAAAATAACATCATGCATCACGCACGCAGCAGGGTAAGTCGTCAAGAAAAAATAACTTGTACAGTCGTGTCACCAATCCATCTTGGCTGGCTTCGTTGTTCGTCGCTTACGAACAGTCTGACAAGTCGGACTTGCCAGCCAAGCGTCTTGAGTGACTCTTGGTGTACAACTTATTTTTTCTTGACTCCTAAATATTCTGCTCATCTATTTATAGAATAGCACATAATCACTAAAATGTCAACACATTTTTTATTAAAAAATACAAGTGGTGTTTTGAGGTAACTACTCAGGTAATGTAATTCACCACGGAGAACACATAAGTTGATAGGTTTATAGGTTGATGAGTTTATAGGTTAAAGGAACACAGATTATAAACCTATCAACCCTTCCCTTTCCAACCCATCAACTATTCAACTTATCAACTTATCAACTTATCAACTTTTTGTGTCTTCGTGTCTCCGTGGTAAATTCCCCTCGTTGAGTAATTACATTTTAAGATAATTGCCCTATTTTCTTACACCACCTGAACTGTTACGAGAGCCTTAAACGGTTATAATTCTTGCCAGAATCCCCTCAAGTTTTTGATAAAACAGCGATGTGTTCAACAACTCTATTATTGGCCTGCCCTGAAGGTCATAGTTTTCCACCAATGGCTCTACCGGAAGGATACCGGCTAACTCAAGCCCTACCCTTTTTAATTCTCCTCTCCATTCATCTGGCAGCTCACCATTATAGCGATTGATAATCAGAAAACATTGCCCAACCTTGTTTTCAAGCTCACCAACCAGCTCTTTTATTCGAATAGCTGTAGTAAATCCCCTGACAGATGGGTCAGAGATAATTATCAGTACATCAACATCCCTGTTTGTTTGTCTGCTGATATGTTCAAGCCCGGCTTCATTATCAATAACCACCCAGGGATAGCTTACAGAAAGCCTTGAAAGGCATTCACGAAGGGCATTATTTGCCGCACAATAACACCCCTTGCCCTCCGGTCTGCCCATAGAGATAAGGTCAATCTTATCACCCTCAACCAATGCCATGTTTATTTGATAATCAAGAAAATCATGCAGGCTCATGCCAGAGGGTCTGGCTGTTTTTCCATTCTCCCTGATACTGCCAATAGTCTTATTCACCTTCATGTCAAGCAGCATATTAAGATTTGTGTTTGGATCACAATCTACCGCAAGAATAGGCGACATTCCATGTTCACGAAGGTATCGAATGGTTAAGGCAACAATGGTTGTCTTGCCAACGCCACCCTTGCCCGCAACAGCAATAACCTTACCCATTATAGATTTACCATTGATGCTGAGGTAATTTCAGGAAGTTCCAATATCCTGCTCAAGGTATCCTCAGAGATAGCATCATCAAGATTCCAGATAGAGAGTGCCCCACTGCCAACCCCAATTCTGGAAAGTTGCATCCAGCCAATGTTTACATTTTCCTGTCCAATAATTGTTCCCACCTTACCAATAATACCTGGTTGATCGGTTTGATTTAATATCAATAGATGTCCTGATGGCATAGCCTCAATATCAAACCCATTTATCTTGAGAATCCTTTGGTCTCCAGTCTTAAGTGTTGTCCCAGAGACTGTTTGAGAAATTGCAGCAGATGACACAGATATTGTAATCAAATTCACAAAATCTTCTATGCTATCAGTTTTGCTTTCAACCACCTTGATCCCTCGTTCCTTGGCTACAAACAAAGCATTTACATAATTAATCGTTGAATCATGCATTGCACTGGATAATAATCCCTTCACTATTGCCACTGTTAATGGTGTAATATTATATTTGGCAAGCTCTCCTATATATTCTATGCGGATATTTTCCAGACCACCCTCTATTAACTGTCCGACTAGAGACCCCAATTTTTCTGCTACTCCAATATATGGACCAAGAATAGCCACTACCCCTGTCTCGACTTGCGGGATATTAACCGCATTTTTTATTGGCTTACCCTGCAAGGCATCAATCACCTGACAGGCAATATCAATCCCCACATTTATCTGTGCCTCACTGGTTGATGCACCAAGATGGGGTACGGTTACGCAATTACCCAATTCAAACAATGGGTTTGTCATATCAGGCGGCTCTTTCTCAAATACATCTAAGGCAGCACCCCCAACCTTGCCTGATTTCAATGCCTCACAAAGGGCTGCCTCATCAACAATACCACCACGGGCACAGTTGATTATCATCACCCCATCATTCATCTGTTCAAACTCTTTTTTAGCAAGAAGTCCCTTTGTTTTTGCCGAAAGTGGGGTATGAATGGTAATTACATCTGCTTCTCTATAAAGCTCTGGCAGATCAATAATTCGTATCTCTAATCTTTGAGCTGCTTCATCAGATATGAATGGATCAAAAGCAATTATATTCATACCAAAGGCTTGTGCTCGTTTTGCTACCTGAGTACCAATCCTTCCCATACCAATAATGCCCAGTGTTTTGCCAAATAATTCCCGTCCAACAAATTTTTTCCTATCCCATTTGCCATTTTGCAACGAGCTATAAGATTGTGGAATCTTTCTTGCCATGGATAAAAGCATGGCCATGGTATGTTCTGCTGTGGATATGGTATTTCCATCAGGGGTATTCATAACGATAATCCCTTTTTTTGTTGCTGCCTCCACATCAACATTATCCAGCCCAACCCCAGCCCGACCAATAACCTTACACTTAGCTGCTGCATTAATCACATCAGCCGTCACCTTTGTCTCTGACCTGACAATTAATCCCTCATATTCACCAATACAAGCAATCAATTCCTCCTTTGACATTCCATGTTTAAGGTCATATTCTATGCCCTCTGCCCCATCTAATACCGCTAATCCTTCTTTTGATAATGGATCACTTACCAATATTTTTGCCATAACTTACATGCCTCCTTTTTCTATGTTGCCTTTATTTTAGCATATATTACAAATATTGTCAATTAAAATTAGCCCTGTGTTGTTGCAAAATTGATGTTGACATAAATGCAGATAAATGATATAATACCATTGAATGAATTATGGAAGGCAAACATTATTGGAGACAAAAAGTGCAATCACAATCACAAGAGGTATCACGGATAAAATATTTACAGGACATCCTCTTACAGAAAGGTATGGATGCCTTTTTGATAACAGATATAAATAATGTTCGATACTTGAGTGGCTTTACCGGTTCAAGCGGTGAGATTATTTTAACACCACTGGCTGCATATTTTGTAACTGATGGCAGATATATTCAACAGGCAGAAGAAGAAATTACAGGTTTTGAATTGATAAGAAGCAAGGTGCCACTTTCGGAAACCTTAAATGATTTTTTCATTAACAAATACAATATCCGTAGGCTTGGCATTGAAACAGAGAATCTAACCTATCATCAGTATCAGGTGTTAGGTGAAAAGTTGGATTTTTTGCAATTAGTACCAACGGAGAAAATAATTCTTGAGTTGCGTCGCATAAAATCCTGTGATGAGATTCAGAAAATAAGGATGGCTTGTAAGATTGCTCAACAAGCATACAGTGAGCTTTTGCCACTAATAAAGCCAGGGGTTTCAGAGATTGACCTGTTGTGTGAGCTTGAATATAAAATAAAAAAGAATAAGGGACAGGTAGCATTTGAACCAATTATTGCCTCTGGTATTCGTTCCAGCCAGCCTCATGCCAGGGCTTCAAATAGGATCATTCAACCACAGGAGCCCATTCTTATCGATTGGGGTGTTTGTTATGAAGGATATAATTGTGATATAACCAGAATGATAGTTCCAGATGATGTGTCTGGCGAAATTCAGGATATGTATCGGTCAGTAAAAGAAACTCAAGTTCGGGTTATCAGGATGCTTAAACCCGGAATAAAGTTTGATGAGATAAATGAGGCAGGCAAAACCATCCTCACCCAATTTGGATATGAAGATTTCTGGATGCATAAAATTGGGCATGGTATAGGGTTAGAGGTGCATGAGGGGCTTGTTGCTGATGATGATGAGGCAGGACTAATATCTGGAATGGTTATGACCATAGAACCCGGGGCATATATTCCCCAGATGGGTGGTGCCAGGGTTGAGGATACGGTGTTGATTACGGATGATGGTTGTGAGGTGTTGAGTGGGGGGATAGAGAGGGAATGAGGTAATTAAATAACTTGCAAGGAGGGTAATTAATATGCCAACAATAGATTCAGCAAAACAAGCTGTGGAGATAGCCAAAGCATTCCTGGAAGAGGCAAAACTTACATTCTATATTATCACAAAAACAGTATTGCAAGAAGATAAATGGATTGTTGGAGGTAGGGCATTTGGTCCTCAGTTTGTAATAACGGTGGATAGAAATACTGGAGAAGTTATTGAATATACATCAGAAAACCCGATAGCCCCTGTCCCTATGGAATATAAGGGTGGTTACGCAATATCAAAAATGCAATGATAGAGAAATTTCTAATTATTGTTACTATCTCGCCACTGCTTTCAACCGGAGGGTCATAGGGTTTACATGGATAAAGTAGAAGAATATGTTTCATCATCACAATCATACTTAAATGAGGCTGATGGAATGCTAAAAAAACAGGATTATAGCAAAGCAGGGGAAATGTTATGGGGTGCAGTAGCCGCACTTATTAAAGCGATTGGAATAATGCGCGGCAAGCCTGTAAAAAGCGGACATTATGAATTGATTAAAGCAGCTAAAGAGATTGCCGAATTAATGCAGGATGAAAAACTAAGGAAGACTATTGTTAAAGATGCTTCAGCATTACATGCAAATTATTATGAGGATTTTATAGATATAGATGAATTTCCTGAATATTGGAATACAGTTACAGAGGCTTATTCTAAACTGATGGAATTTTTATTTGCAAATTATACAACAGGAGGCTATGATGATTGCTGCTAATGATGTTCGTCCAGGAATGATTGTGGAAATGGATAATGGGTTGTATACCTGTACAGATTTCCAGCATGTGAAACCAGGAAAAGGGGGGGCATTTGTCAAGGCTAAGTTTAAGAATTTTTACACTGGATCGATTGCTGACAAGACCCTTCGTCCGGAAGAAAAATTCCATCTGGTCAAAATTTTCAAGAAGAATGTGAGTTTTCTCTATCAATCTCAGGATAATTATGTGTTTATGGATAGTGATTCCTATGAGCAGGTAGAGGTTTCACGGGATAAGGTTGGCTCTGCTACCGGATTCTTAAAAGAAAATGATGATGTCTGCCTTTTGTCAAGGGATGATACCGGTGAGGTAATGGGGGTAGAATTGCCTACAGCAGTAAATCTAACGGTTACCGAGACGGATCATGGATTCAAAGGAAATACAGTCTCCGGAGCAACAAAACCGGCTACCATGGAAACAGGGTTAAGTATTCTGGTTCCACTTTTTATAAATGTAGGTGATGTTCTCCGCGTTGATACTCGTACCAGTGAATATATTGAGAGGGCATAAATTATGGATATTCGTCAAAGAGTTAAAAACCTTGTAGATATTATGAATGAGCATGATTTGGGTGAGCTTGAGATCGAGGATACTGACCTTAAGGTAAAGATTTGCCGCTCTCCTGAAGGGATGTTTATGCCTTCTCTGGAAAGTGATGAACTATCCTCAGAATCAGAATCACATCCAGAAACCACAACCATGGAACTTTGTTCACCATTGGTTGGAATATTCCATTTCTATTCAAAGGGGAAAGACATACCCTTCGTTAAGGCAGGATCAATTATCCAACCATCTCAAGTATTGGGACAGGTTAGAGTTATGGATATAGATAATGAGATTCGAGCAATGATATCCGGGGTGATTACAGAGATATTGGTAAAAGATGGTCAACCTGTAGAGTATGATCAACCATTGTTTTTGATTGAGCCTTCGTAAGTATTGTGGACATGGTTCAAAACTGTTCACCACAGGGTTACAGTATAATACTATAAAGGTAACTACTCACCACAAAGGCACGAAAACACAAAAAGTTGATAAGTTGAATAGTTGATGGGTTGATAAGTGGATGAATTGATAGGAAATGTTTATGAATTATGAATCTGTGTTCCTTTAACCTATAAACTCATCAACCTATCAACTTATGTGTTCTCCGTGGTGAATTACTTTACCTGAGTAGTTACCC
>MNYI01000099.1 GCA_001873945.1 Candidatus Desantisbacteria bacterium CG2_30_40_21 | reverse complement strand
ACCGCCCCAATAACAAAGGGATTCTTCTCTTTTAGTAGATTTGCTGTAACTACTCACCACAAAGGCACGAAAACACAAAAAGTTGATAAGTTGAATAGTTGATGGGTTGATAAGTGGCTGAATTGATAGGAAATGTTTATGAATTATGAATCTGTGTTCCTTTAACCTATAAACTCATCAACCTATCAACCTATCAACTTATGTGTTCTCCGTGGTAAATTCCTTTACCTGAGTAGTTACAATTTCACAAAAAAATAGAGACGAGAGACACCCCATCTCTATATATAATCAAGGCGAATACAGAAGTTTGCCCCTACAATTAATAATCCATCATACTCGTCATATCCCCAAAGACCAGATTTGCCTGCTCATAGGTTCCCTTAAGGGCAAGTCTCAACTCATCTGCATTTGGCACGGCAGCTAATCCCTCTTCCATGGTAATAGCTTTATTATTGATAAGTTGAGCAACAGACTGGGTTAATGTTTGCATCTTCCAGTATGTTCCTGAAGTTTCTATGATTTTTCTTATTCCGGATGTATTTCCCTTTTCAATAATATCCTTTATCAATGGATTATTGATCATTATCTCTACGGCTGCTACCCTTCCAGTCCCATCAGCTCGTTTCAAAAGCCTCTGGGATACAACCCCAACCAGAGTCATAGACAATTGTATTCGTACCTGTTGTTGTTGAGAGGACGGAAAAATATCAATAATTCTATCTACTGTTTGAGTAGCATCATTGGTATGTAGCGTAGACAGTACCAAATGCCCTGTTTCTGCAGCACTAATAGCTGTAGCCACTGTTTCCAGATCCCGCATCTCACCAATAAGGATAACATCCGGATCCTGCCTTAATGCCCGTCTGAGTGCCTCGCGGAAGGATTTTGTATCCACCTCAATCTCTCGTTGTTCTATGGTAGACATATTATCCCGATGCAAAAACTCAATCGGATCCTCAACAGTAATAATATGACAATTTTTGGTAGAATTAATTTGACCAATTAAAGCAGCCAGAGTAGTTGATTTTCCAGAACCAGTAGGTCCGGTTACCAATATCAGCCCCTGTGGTCTTGTCGTTAACTCTTCTACAGCAGGAGGCAATCCCAATGTACCTATAGCAGGAATTTCATACGGTACCATCCTGATAACTGCACCTTGAACACCCCTTTGCTTAAAGGCATTTGCCCTGAATCTTGCCACCCCTCTCAAACTATATGAGAAATCAGCATCATACGATTCTTCAAACTTCTTTATCTGATCCTCATTCATCATGGAATAAATAAGATTTTTTACATCCCCAGGGGATAATCTGGGCAAGTCAAGTTGAGTAAGTGTACCAGCAATTCTAAGTATAGGGGGTCTGGCTACCTTTAAGTATAGATCCGAAGCCTTCTTAGTTACTAATAAATTAAGGAGTTCTCCTATCTCCATCCTTTAATATCCACCTCATTAATAAATATATGATAACATATAGAATCAAATTTGTCAAGTATTTTGAAGGGAAGGGTTGATTGGTTGATAAGTTTATAGGTTGATAGGTTTATGGGTTGATTGGTTTATGAATCTGTATTCCATCAACCCATCAACCCATCAACCAATCCATCAACTTATTCCTACAAAAGCGACCCATTCATCTTGGTTAAATATCCTCTCAGTCGAAGGATTGCCTTGCTATGCAATTGGGAAATTCTGGATTCCGTAACATTCAACACCTTTCCAATTTCTTTTAAGGTTAACTTGTCATAGTAATATAAGGCAATAATCTCTCTTTCCCTTTCCGGGAGCTTATCAATGGCATCAACAAGGATGTTTCTTATATCCTCTTTTTCTGCCAATACATCCGGACCTTTTTCCGGAGAGCTTTCAACCATATCCATAATCGTCACTTCATCGCTATCATCTTTTAAGTACCATACATCTTCTAATGAAACAAGGGTAGTAGTACTTGCCTCCTGAATAAGCTTGAAAAGCTCGTCCATAGAAATATTCATTGCCTCTGCTACCTCTTTATCAGTTGCAGATCGTTCAAGTTTATACTCAAGGGATGCGTAGACATCCTCTAATGCCTTTGCTTTTTGCCGCAGTGTTCGGGGAACCCAATCAAGATGCCTGATTTCATCAATTATTGCCCCTCTGATTCTGGTTGAGGCATAGGTTCTAAACTTTGTTCCTTGATTGGGGTCAAATTTTTCAATAGCATCCATCAATCCAAGAATTCCATAAGAGAGCAAATCTTCAAAATCAACATGAGGAGGCATACTGATTGCAACTCGACCAGCAACATATTTGACTATTGAAGCATGCATCAATATTAGTTCTTCACGAATCATCGGATCTTTTGTCCGTTTATATTCCTGCCATAACTCTTCTTCAGTCTTTGGTGCTGGCATGTTCATATCTCCTCTGTCTTATCCTCATCATTCACTATCCATGTGCGAAGGGCTAAAGCAATTTGTTCAGCCTGCTCAGGGACATAGGGTTTTTCTTCATCCTTCCATGATTGCATTGTAAGGTTTTCTTCTGCCTTTATCGTTGGCCATTCTTCCTCTTTCCCAATCTGATCTGGAACAATCATAGGCATGGTATACTCTATTTCTTTATCAATAAAAAGATAGGCTAATTGAGGCACATGTTTTTTTAAGATTGATCCAAGTATCAGTGATACACAAAAAAAGATACCAAATGTAAATATTGCTCGCCCAAGAACAATTAATAATATCTCTGCCCCCTGCATACTTCCAATGAATTTTATACAGGTAAACACACCCATCAAAAGGGCTGCAAAAAACGAGATGATCAGGCTTGTAATAATAACAATTCTCATTTGGATTATCCTTAACCATATATAATAGCACATTTTTTTGTGATTTGCAAGAAAAAATTAAGCGTTGCCAGATAACTTGTGTTATTCCAATTAGTTATGATTATCATCAATGTATAGAGGTAAAGCGTGCCTTGTCTCTACGATCGTCCCCCCTGAAACAACCGACTAAAAAAGCCTTTTTCCTTATGCTTTTCTTCCTCCATTCCTGCCAATTTATTCCTGATATGGGAAATGCAGCTTGCTGCCTTAGAATCTGGATAAGTAACAAGAAATGGGGACTGTTCATATACCGATTTTCTAACTAAGGCATCCTCCATAATGTATCCCAACCTTTCTATTTTTAGCCCAAGAAATTGCTCAGCAATATTTACTATTTTATCCGAAACCTTTTTCCCTTCGATAATATTCTTGATACGATTAACCACCAGCCCTACCTTAACATTCTCATTTTTAGCAGACATAGCCTTGATCATGCCATAGGCATCAGTAATAGAGGTTGGTTCAGGTGTGGTTACCAGAATAACCTCATCTGCAGCATCGATAAAAGCCAGCACATTTTCGGATAATCCTGCGGATGTATCAATAAATATCAGATCAAACAATGATAGCAGGGAATCAAAGCTCTCAATAAACTCTTTTCTTTTCTTTGTCCCCATATTTGCCATTTTGGGCACACCAACAGCACCGGTAATTACCCTTATGCCACATGGACCATGAGCAATCACCTCAAGCAGGTCCTTTTCCCCTGAGAGGACATGGGAAAGGTTATATTTTGGAGGGGGAATAATTCCCATAATAATATTTACATTGGAAAGCCCAAGGTCTGCATCCATTATCAATACCCTTTGCCCCATCATGGAAAATGAAATGGACAGATTTGAGGCTAAGTTAGTTTTTCCTACCCCGCCCTTGCCGCTGGTGACGGTTATTATTTTACATTTAACGCCATCCTGAACACTTATCTGCTGCTTTTGTCGAACCAATTCTCTAAGTTTTTCTGCTTGATCAGCCATGAATACACCTCACTGCATTATCATCTTCGCCAATTTATTAGCATCCGCTACCTCAATATCCTCAGGTACATTTTGTCCGGCAGTAACATAAGCTACACCTTGCGGAATCTGACTCAGGACATTAACAATTGTTCCTGCCCCAACAGCTTCGTCAAGTTTAGTAAAGATTACCTTGTGAAAGTTTATCTTCTTGAAGTTTTCTATAATATCCATCAACTCTCGATATTTGGTTGTAGCACTAAGCAATAAATTTACCTCCATCTTATATCCTGCGGTATCAATAAAGCTCTTTAGTTCTGCCATTTGAAGGCTATTTTTCTGTGAGCGGCCTGCTGTATCAATGAGAATAAGGTCATAATCAGCATAAGATGCTACGGCTTCCTTAAATTCTCCCGGGGAAAAGGCTACTTCCAATGGAATACTTAAGATATCTGCATAAGCCCTCAACTGTTCTACTGCGGCTATTCGATAGGTATCTACCGTAATTAATACCACCTTTTTGTTTTTATTAAAGGCAAAATCAGCAGCCAACTTGGCTATGGTGGTGGTCTTGCCTACACCGGTTGTGCCAATCAAGATGACTACCTTGGGTATGCCCGGCACAAGCTGAATGGGTCCAGAGACCCGAATCAATCCAGCCAGATGGGTTCTTACCCTCATCTCTAAAAATTCTTCATCATCTATCAGCCCACCGGGCGACTCAGTAATTATCCGTTTGACCAGCCGTTCTGCTAACTCCTCACCTATTTCACTCTGAATGAGTTTCATGTAAAGATTGCCTGACCTTCCTGGATACACATTCATCTTGTTGTTATTTTCACCAACTAAGGTATCTACTCTGGTTCTTATCTCTCGCAACTCTTTTTGGAGCAAATTGGCTATATCTGACTCTGCCAGAGGTGCTCTTTCTTTTATTAGAGAGGTCTCTTTGGGTTTTATTTCTATCCTGTTTGTCAGAGGGGAAACAATTGTAGCATTGGGTTGTGATATAGCTGATTTTGATGATGGAATGTTTACTGCCCTGCTCATTCCAATTGATGGAGACGCGGGCAGGGATGCTGGTGCCTGCTTGATTACCGGTCTCATTGGAAGTGCAGCCGTCACCTCAACCATCTTTTTCCCAAGAAAGCCAAATAATCCGCCATACCGAACATGACGATGACTAACTAACAGGGCATCCTTGCCCAGATCAATAGTCATTTTGAGAAGGGCTTGTTGTAGCGTTTCAGCCTCATAAGTCTTATATTTCATCATCGATATCCCCCCCTTTTTTTACTATACTGTATTTCCTCAACTGCCATTCCGGGCTACTGTGTGATTTCACTTTTCACTTTTTACTTTTCACTTAACTGTGAGGAATCTTCTTGATTTTCAGCCCGTTACCCTGATAACTACTGTCTTATCCTTTATCTCCGTCAGGCTGTCAATCTTTGTGATAGCTGCCCTTAATTTTCCCTCTTCTGCCTCATGGGTAAGCATGATGATAGGCACAAATTCTCCCCGTTCTTTTTGAATACATGAGGCAATACTGATACCATGCCCTCCCAATATTCCGGCAATATCAGCCAATACCCCTGGACGATCCTCTGCTGTAACCCTGAGATAATATTTCGAGCTTATGCTATCTGCCTTCCGAACCTTGATTTTATTCCCTTCCATCAATAGAGGTGCCAACCCTTTCCTTTGATGTGCCAGCATAATTAGATCGCCTATAATCGCTGATGCTGTGGGAAGTTGCCCGGCACCCTTGCCATAGAACATCATTGGACCAACCATATCCCCAATCAGGTAGACTGCATTAAAGACATCATGGACAGAAGCCAACAAATGATCTTGTGGAATCATGGCTGGATGGACTCGTACCTCTATTTCATTTGCAGACAATCTCTTAGCAATACCAAGCAGCTTGATAACAAAACCCAATTCCTTTGCATAATCTATATCCTGCTTAGTTATTCGGGTAATTCCTTCAATGCTGATATTATCTAAGGGTATATGCCCACCAAACGAGATAGAGCTCAGGATACTCAACTTATGAGCAGTATCTATCCCATCTATATCAAAGGCAGGATCTGCCTCAGCATATCCATTTGCCTGTGCCTGCTTCAATGCCTCTGAAAACTCAAGCCCTTCTTCAGACATTCTGGTAAGAATGTAATTACAGGTACCATTAATAATTCCATATACCTCCTGAATCTCATTTGCCACCAACCCTTGGGTTATAGAGGATATAAGTGGAATGCCACCGCCAACCGATGCCTCAGCATAAAAAGCCACCTGACACTCAGCAGCTGTTTGAAATATCTCTTCCCAATATTTTGACAGAAGTGCCTTGTTTGCGGTAACAATATTCTTACCTGCACGCATGGCAGAAAGGACAATTGTCCGTGCAGGCTCATACCCACCTATAAGTTCAATTACCACATCAATATCATTTGCCCCAATTATTTCTTCCGCTTTAGTAGTAAGCAATCCTGTCCCCACAACAACCCCTCTGGATGTTGTAATATCAAGGTCAGCAATCCGTTTCAGGCACAATCTTACCCCTGTTCTTTTTTCAATCAAACCAGCACTCTTCTGAAGTATCTTTACCACCCCGGCACCAATTGTGCCAAATCCAATTAAACCAATATTTAGCTGCATTTTCTATTTTTTCCTCCTATTTACATGAGTAGTTACATAATACCATTTTATTTATATTTAGTCAATCACTTTTTTGGGATAATAAAGCAGCAATTCTCATTATGGATTTTCAGATTCACCACAGAGACACGGAGGCACGGAGAATAATTTAAAAAACAAGCTGACGGAATGCAAATTTTTATAAATTCACAGAATAATGCTTCAAATTTCCAAAAATCTGCGTTCAGCCACATTCAAATAAGAGATTTGTCCTTCGATTTTCCTCTGTGTCTCCGTGTCTCC
>MNYI01000055.1 GCA_001873945.1 Candidatus Desantisbacteria bacterium CG2_30_40_21 | reverse complement strand
ATGCTTCCTGCCACTGGCAAACCCCCTACGGTAAATATTCGGTATCCATCCTCAACAAATTTTAATGCTCCTACTTATGCTAACTCTCGAACCTTTCCAATTATAACATCTGCCACAGATTCTGAAAGCGGGGTTAAGGATGATAGCTATATATTTAGTGTGTGGCTTAAAAATGACACACAATGGGGCAATGAGAAAGTTTTTGCTACAGATAGGCAATCGGTAATAAAGACATCTGTATTTAAGGATGGATTATATGCTTTTCGTACTGCTGTTTATGACTTGGGTGGCAATAAAGGTTATTCGCCTATTGTGTATCTCTATGTTGACACTCAACCCCCTCTTGCCCCTACCATCACCTCTCCCACCCATCCAATCCCTGACAATGTATCTACTATTACCACTGTATCCTTCAAATGGACTACCCCACTGGATGCATCAGGCATTGATGGATATAGCTATGATATAGATCATTTACCTGCAACCATACCAGATGAGACAGTAGATATTGACGGCAGTTGTGTTGAGCGGACATTCTCCAAATTGGCTAATGGAACATGGTCATTTCACCTTAGAGCAAAGGATTATGCAGGCAATTGGAGTGGCACTGCTACTCATTATACGATACAGATCAAGAAAGCTGCTCCTCTTGTCCCTCAATGGCTTAAAATAAATAATACAAATGCTCTCACCCTGTCTTGCGATAAATATGCCAGTTATACCCTGACATGTAATTCATCTATCCCTGGCAGTAGGGTGAATTTCTTGATGTATTATGATAAGGGGATGTCAGGGGTATTAGATTCCGGGGATGAGGTAATAGACTCATTCTTTATTGAGGATAACTCTCTCGTTGATGAGGATGCTACTCCATCTAAGATTCAGATAACAAGGCTTGTCCCTGAGGGTTATACAGGCACACTTACTATTCAGACAATAGATGCGAATAATGATTCCTCTGCTTTCTGTCTCATGGGTCTTCCGCAAAGGGTGCTGCCCCAGTTTATCTCTGGCAGGGTATCAGGGAATAATAGTCAAAATAGTATGGTTTACATAGAAAGTATGGAAAACATGGAAAAGGTGAAAACTGCTGTTGATAACAACGGTAAATACAAGGCATACCTTCCACCGGGAAGGTATCGTATCTCTGTAGAGGTAGCAAGTTTTTTGTTTAATCAAGACTTCTTAGAGAAGGAAGTAACCCTTTTACCTGATCATCCAATCTCAAATGTAGATTTTGAGGTAATAATCAATAGCGAGGTATCTCTCATCACCGGCAGGGTAACGGATGATACAGGGAAAGGGATAGTGGGTGCAGCTGTATACAGTCCCGTCTACAAGCAATGGGTATATACGGATGCGAATGGAGATTATACCCTTTATGTAACGGCAGGTGGAATATATTCAATATATGTTGATGCATTTGGGTATAGTGATGGAACAGAGTATAACATTGCCGCCGGCTCAACAGTCAACTTTATCTTAACCTCATGCACGGCAACCATCACAGGAACGGTTACAGATAAGCAGGGTAATGGGATTTTGGGGGCAGAGGTAAATTGGACTGCTACAACTAATCGCTTTGGTCACTATTGCCTCTATGTATCAAAGGATGCTATTAATTACTCTGTTTCCGCTAAAGGGATTGACTCAGCAATATCAAAGACAAAAGCCAATGCAGGTGCTGCGAATGTAAACATCCAACTCCTTTATCACAATGCAGCCATTTCAGGCAGAGCCTATGAACCAGATGGAGTAATCCCACTTGGTGGTGCTAAGGTATACGCAAATTTTTGGTCAGATACATTGAGAGATATGACTGTTGCTTATACCAAGCCAGACGGAAACTATGAACTGAGGGTGCTTGATGGCTGTAAATATCAAATAAGCATACAAAAGGATGGCTATTCTCCTTCACCAAGCAAAAGTGATATTCTGTCACCTGCTTCTGGCGTAGATATTACCATAGGCAAAAGGCTTCCGGGCAGGGTTACGGGTGTGGTAAGGGATATTCCCCATGATACAATCTGGGATTGGTTCACTAACGAATCATTGTATATCAACCCTCTTTCTGGCGTATTGATTGAAGTAATAAAGGATACTGTTACCATAGCCACTGCAAATACTAATGAATACGGCTCATACACTATCACAAATTTACAGGAAGGAACATATACCATGTATATAAGCAGGGGTGGTCATGAGTCAGCAGAAGCAACAATTACAATCAAGGCTGATAAGACCAGTTATAATGATTTTAATATGGACAACAACTATTTGTTCTATGTAGATGATGATGTTAAACAATATGCAAATGGCTCGCTGAAGTATCCATATAACCGCATTCAACAAGCAGTAAATGATTGCCTGCCATCAAGTTGTACGGTATCAGTGGCAGAGGGGATTTATAATGAAAGTGTATCTATTAATAAGGAACTTGCCTTGATAGGAGCAGGGGCTACTCGGACAACGATTACTGCCGCAGGTCTTTCATCGACAAATACTGTTACCCTTTCTGCTAAAGCAAGTATCTCTGGATTTAAGATAACCGGTGCAACAAGAAGTTGGTTTAATGGTGGTATTGGGATATACTGCATAGGTTCTGCAACATCATCAACCATTACCAATAATATAATATCAGGGAATAGCTGGAATGGAATTGACTGCTACTCATCTGTAACCATCACCAATAATATAATATCAGAAAATAATGAGAATGGCATCTATTGTAGCGGGTCTTCTCCAGATATCATCAACAACACCATATCAGGAAATAGCAAAGATGGTATCTGCTGCTTTTTCTCGTCTTCTCCTAATATCTACAATAATATCATCATCAAAAATGGCATAACAAACACAGATTGTTATGGCATTTATAATGATTATAGCAGTCCAATCATTGACTACAACTGTATCTGGGGAAATGGACAAGACGGCAGTAATAATTACTTCGGCTGTTCTGCTGCCTCTCATGACATCTCTACTAACCCACAATTTATTGGAGCAGGCAATTATCATCTGCAAGCAACCTCCCCTTGCATCAACAAAGGCACAAACACAGTGGCTAATTTACCAGAAACAGGCATGGATGGAAATCCACGGATACTCCAGACAACCGTAGATATGGGTGCATATGAGTCTTTCTACCCCGGTACTATTACAGGCAATATTTCCTACTCAGGCACAAGGACAGGCATCATGCATTGCTTGGTTACAGATAGTCCAGAGATAGGCAATGGAAAATTTTTCAACAGTAATAATATTACTGTTAATGAACCAGGCAGCTTTAGGTATGAAATGAGTGTGGAACATATTGGCACTTGTTATCTTATTTGTTGGTTTGATACAGACGGTAATAACGATGTTAGCTCAGGGGATGTGGTAGGGGTATATGGCAGTTTGTCTTCTGCCTACTTGAGCGATACTATGCCTGTGTTTGTCGGCAGCCTTACACCTATTAATATTAAAGCAGGAGTCATTATCCCAGACATAAACATTAATCTTGCACATGAGATTTTTCCTTTGCGTTTTAAGGTGGTAACCCAACATAATAATATTGAAACAGCCGGTGCAGGCTTTGGTGTAGCACTAAGCATCGTTGACAATTACAACAACCCAATTGGCAGCCCAACCGGTGCTATCAGTATTTCATGTTCCTGCAATGCCACGAATTCTTTAGATGAATTTAGTCCAATTCGACCAGTTGACAAAACTATCACATTTACTAACGGCAATGCCTTTTTGGGTACATTCACACTATTTGATACCCGGGAGAAGCCCTGCATTACTGTCCATTCTGACACAATCTCCGGCACATCATCACCAATTACTGTCAATCCCTTATCCGTGGTTACGCTGCGATTTTCTGTCCCGGGGACAGTTACCGCAGGCAATGCCTTTTTGCTTGGTACCATCACAACACATGATATGTTTGGTAATATAGCTACCTATACAGGCAACAAGACATTAACCTATAGTGGTCCTGGGAAAAGTCCTACAAACATATCTCCATCCTATACCAAAACAGTTTATTTTAATCAAGGCGTATCCACAACCATGCTTCAAACTACATTGACTAAGGTGGAAACAGTCCAGCTTCGTGTTACTGATGGGAGTATCTCCGGCACATCTACCCCTGTTACTGTTACACGCGGTTTACCTGAGCGGCTCGATATCACATCGGCAACGCACACGATTACGGCTGGTGCTGTGGTTAATTACACTGCTATGGCTTGTGATACTGTTGGCAATACATGGACGGTAACCGATGACACAGTATTTAGCAGTGATGACCCATTGGGAACGGTTTCAGGCAGCATATATACCGCTGGCAAGGCAGGGACATGGACGGTTACAGGAAGATATGGCAGTCTGTCTGCTACGGCTACAGTGGTTGTAACACATGGCATGGCTGCAAGGATTGTGATTGAGCCAGCAACGCATACGATTACGGCTGGTGCTACGGTTACCTACACTGCTATGGCTTATGATACTGCTGGTAATACTTGGACAGTAACCGCCGACACAGTGTTTAGCAGTGATGACCCATGGGGAACGGTTTCAGACAATGTGTATACCGCTGGCAAGGTAGGGACATGGACAGTTATCGGAAACTATGGCAGCTTGTCTGTTGCGACTGCGGTGGTTGTAATGCGTGGCATGGCTTTAAGGGTTACGATTGAGCCGGCAACGCACACGATTATGGCTGGTGTTGCGATTAGTTACACTGCTATGGCTCGTGATACTGCTGGTAATACATGGACAGTAACTACTGGCACAGTATTTGGCAGCGATGACCCATGGGGAACGGTTTCAGGCAGCGTGTATATCGCTGGCAAGGCAGGCACATGGACAGTTATCGGGAGATATACCGATTTAATTATTGGCACAACTACAATTGTGGTAACACACGGCATGGCTGCAAAGGCTGTAATCAATCCAATATTTCACAATAAATGGTATAAAGATGAACCCGGAACAATTACAATATCTGTATGCGATAAAAATGGTAATTTGGTAGCTACTACAACTACATTCCAGTTAGAGCCATCTGATATGCTTATCCCTAATAAAGTAACACTTATCAAGGGGATGGCTACTATTACCATAAGGGTCTCCATGATGGGACCTGTGGCAATAATTGCATCCAAGGGCGATGTTTGCGGCAGTATTAGTCTTAATTTGTTGATGCGAAGGGAAAAACAAACCGTGGGAACTTTTAGCACAAACAATGGGTTAGAGACAATGGTTGTTATCCCGGAGAATACCTTGTCTGTTGATTATTATGTAACCATTGGGACGACTACCGTGAAAATGCACAATGAGATTGAGGTAGCAGGCAATAGACTTTTAGCAAGGCAAAAAATTCTGCCAGATACCATGCGGGAATTTAACCTTAAAGGTGAATCAGACAGTATAACCCTGCCAGAAACTTCAAGGGTAACAATAATCATTCCCTATACAGACATTGGTAATGAAAATGTAAGGGAAACTACGATATGGATATATCGGCTCGTTTACGGCAAATGGGAACGGGTTGAGGGTGAGCAGATTCAAGATTTTGCCAAAAACTGTGTCAGTGTTCAGGTAAATGCTTTTTCTGTATTTGCCTTGATTGGGGAAACATATCCATCAGATTTTAGCCAGCTTTTAGTCTTCCCCAATCCCTGTAAACCCGGTATGAGTGAGAAGGTAAATTTCCATGGATTGCAAGATAATGTCAGCATCAGTATCTACAATCTTGCTGGTGAGCTGGCGTGGGAGAAATCAGGGATTACTGGTGGTTCAACATCATGGTATGGCAGGAATGATGATAATGCACCGGTTGCCAGCGGAACATATATTTATGTCATCACAGATGCTAATGGAAATAAGAAGACAGGGAAGGTTGCGGTGATTTGGTAGAGAATCTCGATAAGAAGGCATTAAATATGAAAAAATTATTGTTATCATTAACCATATTGTTAATTGGAATGCCCACTATCTGTTGGGGTAACGGGGCATGTACCACAGCCATGCCATTTCTGAAGATGGGTATGGGTGTCCGGGCATCTGCTATGGGCAAGGCTTTTTGTGCTGTAGCAAATGATGACTCGGCTGTCCATTATAACCCTGCTGGACTTGGACAGATTGAATCAGGGCAGATGAGTCTTGAGTATACAAAATGGCTTGAGGATGTTTCTTATACCGGTGTAAGCGGTGTGTATCATGGCTTTGGCGGTTTTGCCAATATGCTTCTTACTGATGAAATACAGACAACAACTGAGACACAACCTCAAGGAACAGGGAAAACCTTCCGGGAAATGGATGGAATATTTGGTGTATCTGGTGGGATAAGCCTTACTAATCACATCTCTGTTGGTGGGACAGGAAAGGTATATTCGCAAGAGATTGGGAATGAGAATGCAAAGGGATTTGCAGGTGATATTGGATTTTTGTGTAAGACAAAACAGATGGGATTGGGGCTTGTGGTTCAGAACATTGGAACAAAGATGAGGTTTATTGATAGAAAATTTGCCCTTCCTACAACCATAAGAACAGGGCTTGCATGGACAGGCTCATGGCTTACAATCAGCGGAGAGATGGCAAACATTCTGCCTGAAAAAAAGACAGTTGCTTGTGTTGGGCTTGAGGGCTGGCTGGCAAATGTGATTGCCCTGCGATGTGGATATGACTCTGAAGATGGACATGGTCCTACTGCAGGGTTTGGGGTAAGGCTCAAGAATGTAAAGATTGACTATGCTTTTGTGTCTTACGAGAAATTTGAGGCTATCCACAGATTGTCTGTTTCTGTAAAGTTTAGCAGCAGGAATGTGCCGGAATCATTGAATGCGGTAGTGACAGAAAGGATACCGGAGCAGACAAGGATTGCACCTGTGGCAGAAGAAACTACGCAGAGAAGGGATCAGCAGTTGGATAGTGATAAGAAGGCAGCACCTCAAGCACCTTGTTCCTACGATCAATGGCTTGCTGATATTAAAGAAAAAGAAAAAGTGCGGCAAAAACAATCATCTGTTTTGGCTACAGCAACTGTCGCAACGATGCCATCCATCCCGGCTGCTTTACGGACAGGGACAAGCTCTGTCCCTACTTTACAGCCAGCTGCGGGGCAACCGACTAAGCAAGTAAAAACCATTACAATTACAAACGATAATGCTCCGATTTTTTCAGGACCTGGCACAAAATATTCAGTAATTACCACAGTGCCTGAGGGAGTAGAACTTATACTTGTGGATGATTCAAAACAGTGGTATTATCAGGTAAAATTGCCAGACGGCAGACTTGGTTGGATATCGTATGTTAATTGTCAAAAATAGGGAAAAAGTAACTCAATCTTCCAGATTGAGCAATAATCACAAGCAAGATGCTTGTGATACTATAACTAAAGGGAGAGATATGATGAAAACAACATGGTTTTTACTGCTATTATTCACATTCTTCCTCAGCTATTGCCATCTTGCCATAGCTGCGGAAAGTAATTTACCACTGCCAGAGACATTGCAGATAATAGATGACTCTGATATGTTGAAGGTGCTGGAACAGGCAGTGATAGAGAATAAGTCTGATATGGTTTTTGCTGTTATCATGGAACTGCGGAAAAGGTGGGAGACTAACCCTGCTATTGGCGATATGATACTTGAGAGCATAGATGATAAAACTAAGAATGAATCCTATCGGGTGATATTGTTAAATGAGCTGGTTATGCCGCAAGGTATGGTGAGGGTGCCGGAAAAGAGGCTCATGGCTCCTGGTCAACAAGAGGGTTATCAAAAAAGGATGGTTAAAATGTTATCTGCACGGTTGGAGGATACAAACGATTCATCTGCTGTTCGCGGGGAGATAGCCATATCGCTTGGGGTGATTGATAAGAGTACAGAGACGGTGAGGGTATTGGCACGAACATTAAAGGATACGGATGAGGAGGTATCAAGCAGGGCTGCCTTTGCATTAAAGTTGGTTGGGGATAAAGAAGCAGCACCTGATCTTCTTTTGCGGCTTAAAGAGTTGATGAATAATCCTGACGAACAACCCGACCTTGTCAGACGAATAATGGTAAGTTTAGGGAGATTAGAGGATGAGAAGGCAATCGAGACCACCCAGTCTATTGCTCAAAAGACAAATATCGTAGAGGTATTTGGCTCTGCGGTTCATTCTTTGGGGATAATGCATAAACCGCAACTAATCTCAACAATCCTTGATCTCTGGAATAGTACGGATAGATTTAGCTTTTCAGCAGACAAGGCTATGGCTAATCTTTCATGCTGGTCTGCTATGAGGGAAAATGAGGGAATGATTATAGAAATGTTGAACAATCCCACCCCTGAAATAGCCATGAGAGCAATCCAGAAGGTGCAGGGTCTTCACGGTGTAGATGATGAGGATACGGCAATCGATGCCCTGCAAAAACACCTTGCCTCCCACGATCAAGGCATTAAAATACTTGCCATACAAACATTAGCTACATTTAAGTCATCAATAATAAAGGAGCTACTCCTTGAGGCAAGAAAAACAGAGATGGATACTACTGTTCTAAATGTTCTGGATAATTCATTAATGAGGATAGGGGTTGTGATAATTGATGGCAAGGTAATAGTGTCGTATTAACCTTAAAATGACGGATAAAAAAACCGGGGACAGCGCCCGTTTTTTACTGTTTTCGAAAAAACCGGGGACAGCGCCCGTTTTTTTACTGTTTTCGAGGTCTTCCTA
>MNYI01000039.1 GCA_001873945.1 Candidatus Desantisbacteria bacterium CG2_30_40_21 | reverse complement strand
AGCACAAGATAAGAGGCATGACTTTATCCGAATGCAGAAAGGTGCACTTGAGCTTGCCTTAAAACAAGGTAAGATAGAAGGTAAGATAGAGGTAGCGAAAATTCTTTTAAGTATGGGAGATGATATTGAAAAAGTATCAAAGGCTACAGGTTTAACCATAAAGGAAATTAATTCAATTTACGACAAGAAATGAACATATCACCACGAAGACACGGAGACACAGAGGGAAAATTGGGACAGCACCCTATTTTTTCTTCTAAAAATAGGGTGCTGTCCCCATTTTCCCCCATTTTCCCCTGTCCTATGTGAGGTAAAATTATATGCCTTTAGAAAGAAAGATACTTCTTAGTTTTTTTATAGCATCAGCCATTATAGGTGGTTTTGTTATTGCTACCTATCTTGGTTTTATAGAGAGCAGAAGAGAGATTCGGTATCTGGAATTGTCCGATACTATCAGGAGTAAATCGTTACTGCTCAGGAGACATGAAAAAAACTTCTTCCTTTACGGAGATGATAAGGAAAGAAGATATGTCCATGTCTATCTGAAAGAGTTAAAGACCATTCTTGAGAAAAGTACATCCTTTGATGAACATAAAAAACTTCAATTCTTAGATAAAAAGATTGATGAATATAGACAGGGGTTTAATCGTATTGAAAACCTTGCCATAGACTTTCAAAAAGGCTTTGTTCAATTCAAGCCATCTTTCCATGAGTATGTTGTTTTCTTTCCTATCATTGAATCTACCTTTTTAGAAAGACCTCTGATCAATGCAGAACTTCTGAAAAGGATATTTTTACTCAAAAGTGATGCCTCTATCATCAAAACCCTTAAGTATCTGGATATAGAAATCAATGCCTTGAGAAAAAATGGCGAAGAGATATTGAATCTTACTAATGAACTGGATAAATCGGCAAGGGCAAAGGTAGAAGGTGTTATTCACTCCACAGGGTTTGCGGTATTGGTATTCTTTCCCATCTTTTTCGGTCTGGGCTTTGTGCTCCTGTTAGTCATAACCCATAGTGTGGTAAGCCGGTTAAAGGTATTAACCGTTGCTGTAGAAAAAACAGGTAAGGGCGAATTCCCATTTTTATCCATTCCTGAAAAACAGGACGAGGTAGGTGTTCTGGTTAAGGCATTTGACAAAATGGAAAAAGACCTTCTGTCAAGAGAAAAAGAGATTAATAAGAAGAATGAGGAATTACTTCAAAACAGAAAGCTCGCCTCTATAGGCACCCTTGCCTCAGGGGTTGCTCATGAGCTTAATAACCCATTGAATAATATCTATCTTGCCGCACAAACCCTGTCGAAAGAGATAACCAGTGAAGATTATCCACAAATAGTTAAAGAATCCGTGGGTGATATATTTTCCCAGACCCTTCGAGTAAAAAGAATCGTTCATGACCTCCTTGAATTTGCAAGAGAAAAGTCCCCTGAGCTAAAAACGATTGATATTGTGAACTTGATAAAGCAGACACTTAACCAGATAACCATCGGGACTGATATTAAATCCAATTTCAAATCTCCGCAAGAACTTGAGGTATCTGCTGACAGGCATCTCTTACAACAAGTATTTATTAACCTCTTTAGTAATGCCCTTGAGTCTATGGGCGATAATGGCTTGCTGAATGTAGAGATTGATACCATCAGGGATGATGTACTGATTAAGGTTTCTGACATAGGCAAAGGCATTCTTTCTGAAAACATACCAAGAATATTTGACCCGTTTTTTACCACAAAGGAAAAAGGAACTGGTTTAGGGCTGGCAATTGTTTATAATATTATCAAAAGACATCATGGAAGAATAGAGGTTAGTAGTGTGCCGGATGAAGGCACTACCTTTACCATAATCTTGCCGGGGAAACATGAAATTCAAGATATTAATTGCTGAAGATGAAGAAATAGCCTTGAAACACCTTAAGCTTTCACTTGAAGAGGAAGGCTGGATAGTTATCGGTGTGAATAATGGGCTTGAGGCATGGAACAGATTCGAAAAAGAAGGGTACGACCTTCTTATTGCCGATATAAAGATGCCGGGATTAGACGGGTTAGAACTGTTATCAAGAGTCAAAGAAGAATACCCTTATATTGATGTCCTGATAATCACTGGTTTTGCCAGCATAGAATCTGCTGTTGATGCTATGAAAAAAGGGGCTACTGATTATATCACCAAACCCTTTAACCTTGATGAATTGAGATTAAAGATTCAAAAGATTCAGGATAAAAGTAGATTAGAAAAAGAAAACACTGCCCTTAAAGTCTCGCTTGGTATAAATAAAAACCAATCATTTATTGCCAGAAGTAAGATGATGGAAAGGGTAATAAATATCATCTCCGGGCTGAAAGAGTCTGATTGTAATGTCTTGCTCACCGGTGAAAGCGGGGTGGGTAAAGGATTGGTAGCAAGGCTTATCCATGATACAGGACATCGAGCGGATAATGTTTTTTTAGCCTTAAACTGTGCCACATTTACAGAGGAACTGCTGGCAAGTGAACTGTTTGGCTATGAAAAAGGTGCATTTACCGGTGCGGTTACCTCTAAACAAGGGTTGATTGAGATTGCCAATAATGGGACATTATTCTTAGATGAGATAGCCGAGATGTCATCTGCCTTGCAGGCTAAATTATTGAAGGTCATAGAGGATAGAGAATTTTTCAGACTTGGCGGGACAAAACCAAGAAGGGTTGATGTCAGATTCATTGCCGCCACTAATCAGAATATAATGACACTCGTCCAAAATGGCAATTTCAGAACGGATTTATATTATCGGCTTAATGTTATGGATATTTATATCCCACCGCTCCGTGAAAGGAAAGAGGATATCCCTTTACTTGCCAAGTATTTTCTTAAAAAGCATTCAGCCAAAGCTAACAAAAGGATTGAGGGATTTAGTCAGAAGGCGATGGATGTCTTTATGTCATACAGCTTTCCCGGAAATGTCCGGGAGTTGGAAAACATTATAGAAAGGGCAGTAATCTTAGAAAAGACATCCCTCATCAAACCCGAAAACCTTCCGCAGAGCATAAATCTTTTTGCTATTGAAACAATAGACCCTAACAGGATCAAGACGATAGATGAGAGTACTAAGGATTATACAGAAAAAGTGCTTGAGTTGGTCGGACACAACAAATCAAAAGCCGCAAGTGTATTAGGCATCTCAAGGACCAGCCTTTGGCGTATTTTGAATAAATAACCTAACCGTCCTGTCCTTTTTTCACATTGCTGAATGTCCTCTACACCAGCCTTCTGTTCACCACTGTTTCAACTTGAAACAACCATTCTAACCACAATATAACGCTTTCTCCTTTATTTTCAATAGGTTTGGCATTTGGCACACTTTTTGCTTATTATTTTGGTAAGAGGTGAGGTAATGGTGAAGGAAGAGCTTTTATTTGTTACAAATGCTACAAATGAATGGGATGAGGGGTTCTCTTATGTGCTTGAGCTTGCCCGCTCACTCAAGACAGGAGTAGCGGTACTGATGATCTATGGCAGGCAACCACAAAATACTTATGGGGAGATGATAGTTGCAGCTGCATTAGCTGATGAAGGTGCACCTGAGTTGGCAAGAGAACATCTCTTATTTGAGCAGGCAAAAAGAATTAAGGATGTTGAGGATAGAAATGTAAGGGAACTAAGTGAGCGATGTAAAGGGCTGGCAATAGATTTTACCTGTGATGTCCGGGTTGGGGATGCCATCTCTCTCATCCATGAAATCCTTAAAAAAAGACCTGTCATTAGTATGATTCTTCTAAGTCCTAATCTCTTAAGGGTATTGGATATAAGGAAAATGACCAAAAATATAACAAAACCTATTGTTCTCATTACAAGACAGGAAAAGGAGGGATAAGAATGTATTTTTATTTACCCGTAGCATTAACCAGCATTAATATTTTTATCCCTGTGGGAATCGGCCTGGCGGTGGGACTCCTATTGGGTCTTTTCGGAGTCGGGGGCGGTTTTTTAATAACACCGCTTCTGATAATGTTCGGCATCCCTTCAACAGTTGCCGCAGCAACAGGTTTAAACCAGATAGTTGGTGCCTCAACCTCAGGGACTTATGCCCACTGGAGGGTTGGTAATGTGGACTTTAAGATGGGATTTCATCTGCTCAGTGGCGGTTTCATCGGCGGTCTCTTTGGTGTCCATGCTATTAAGATTCTTAGGGCAATGGGCAATGCGGATTTTGCAATAAAGATGACCTATGTGCTGATGCTGGGGATAGTCGGTACATATATGTTTATTGAGAGTATCCAGAGCATGAGGAAAAAGAAGGTTGAAAAGGTTGAAGAAGTAAAGCCGGAAAGGAAATCAGGCATTTCCGGATTCCTTAAGTCTCTGCCACTTCAAACATATTATGAAAAATCAGGGGTTACTCATTCAGCCCTCGTTCCCATAATCTTGGGTGTGTTTGTGGGTATCCTTGCCGCTATTATGGGGGTAGGCGGAGGCTTCCTGATGGTTCCTGTGATGATTTATATGCTGAGGATACCCATGCATGTAATGGTAGGCACAAGCCTCTTTCAAATCCTCTTTATCTGCATAGAGGTTACCTTTCTTCAGGCATATATCAACCATACTGTTGACTTTATCCTCAGCGTTCTCCTGCTTCTTGGCTCAACAATAGGCGCTCAGATAGGCGTGGTGTTCAACAGGAGATTGAAAACAGAACAGTTGAAGATACTCCTTGCCTCCATTGTTCTGGCAGTAACCGTAAAGATAATCCTTGAACTGACACTGACGCCATCACTACTCTTATCACAGGCAGGAGGGCACGGATGAGAAAATTCAAAATTCAAAATGTAAAATGTAAAATTATTGTGTTCCTTATCTTTGCAATTTTAATCTTAAATCTTACATTTTTAGATAAGGCATCTGCCGAACTCACAGTGGATGTTCAGCCCAACCACATAGGAATAGGCTTTTTTTATCACGGCGGCAAGGTAAATGTGAGTGGAATAACATCGCCTGACACAGATATTATTATGACCATTACCTCTCCAGAAGGTTACCAAACCCTTAAAAGAAAGGGAAAGGTAGGTGGTCTTTTCTGGATGAATACAGGGACATTGAATTTTGAAAAAGTTTCCTCCCTATATATATTAACCAGCACCAAGAAGATTAAGGATATTTTAAGCAAGGAAGAGATAAACAAATATCTAATTGGATATGAGGCATTGGAGAATCATATTGATATATCGCCTGTTTCAAACGAACAGGAAAAGATGAAATGGTGGCTTGAGTTTGTGAAGTTTCATGAGGCATCAAAACTTTATGAAATTTCCCATGGCAGAATAACCCTTAAACAAGGTACCGCCGGCATCCCTGCTGGTGGTGAAGGAGTAAAAGCAAAACAAACCTATTGCATCTCAAGTAACTGGCCATATCAAGCTGTTCCTGACACATACACAGTTACAGTATATGCTACCAGAGATGGAAAGATTGTTGAGAAGGCAGAAAAGAATGTCTTCGTGGAACAAGTTGGTATAATAAAATTCCTTGCCAATATGGCAAAGGATAAAGGAGCTTTATATGGAATTATATCCATAGTTGTGGCACTGTCTGTTGGTTTTAGTGTGGGTATGATATTCAGGAAAGGAGGAGCACACTAATGTATAACAAAATCCTCGTCCCCTTTGATGGTTCTGCCTCGAGTAAAAATGCACTCTTGCAAGCAGTTAATCTGGTAGATGGTGAAATTACTAAAATAACGGTTGCCTCTATTATGTTGCCGTATGATGGGGATATAGACTTGGTTTGGGTAAAGGATATAAGAGAGTCAATGAGAAAATCTTGCGAATCTATTATTGCTGAGGCTAAAAAGCTCGTCGGTGATTCTATAAAAATTATTTGTGAAGAGGGTGTCGTGCATGAAAGGATTGTTGAGTTGGCAAATACAGAGGATTGCGATCTGATAGTCATGGGCAGAAGGGGACTGCGACGACTTGAAAGGGTATTGGTTGGCAGTGTGACTGCTCGGGTAATAGGGCATAGCAATAAGGATGTTCTTGTAATACCACAAGGGACAACCATCGGATGGAAAAATATCCTTCTGGCTACAGATGGCTCAAGATATAGCGTTACAGCCGCCAATAAAGCGATATCTCTTGCCAGATCATACCATGGGGAATTAAAGATAATATCTGTGGTTGATGTTCCAACTGAGTTTTATGCTGAGTCTCCAAAAGCCACAGAAGAACTCCTCATAAAGGCAAAAGGGATTGTGGAGGATGTTTCGAAACGGGCGGAGGCTGCTAATGTTAACTTATCGGGCTACATTCGGGAAGGGGATGCCGCAGAGGTAATAACAGAGTTTGCCGTAAAGGAAAAGGTTAATATGATTATCATGGGCAGCCATGGACGAACAGGTCTATTGAGGCTACTTATGGGAAGTGTTGCAGAAAGGGTTATAGGCCATACTCCGTGTCCTGTGCTGATTATTAAGAAATAAGGTTATTATGTTGTAGTCTGTGAAGGCAAGAGAAAAATAAATAGTGTCTGTCCCTATTTTCCCCAGTAGTTACAAAAATTCTATTGACAGTAGTTTGATTTTATGATATGATGTTATGCCCCATTTGAGTATAATTGCTGATATTTGGAATGATTGCGTGGTGAGCTAATCTCAACTGTTACTGATTAAAGGAGTAGTGTTATGCAATTTTTAGATGTGAAGACAGATTTTGCCTTCAAAAAGGTATTTGGTTCTCAAGAAAGCAAGGATATTTTAATCAGCTTTCTCAACTCTATTATTGATTTTGGTGAAAAAGAGAAAATAATTGATTTAACCATTCTTGACCCCTATCAGATACCTATGATTGTAGGAATGAAGGATACCTTCGTAGATGTAAAGGCTAAGCTGTCAAACTTTAAGAATGTAATTATTGAGATGCAGGTATTAAATGTAGAAGGGTTTGAAAAAAGGATTTTGTATAATGCGGCAAAGATATATTCAGCCCAATTAATGAAAGCAGAAGCCTTTAGTACTCTTGAGCCTATTATTGCCTTGACCATTACAGATTTTGTTATGTTTGGAGAGATAAAAAATGTGATCAGCTATTTTAAGCTCTTAGAGAAAGAGACCCTCATCGAATATAATGATGAGATAGAGTTGATATTTATTGAACTTCCCAAATTCAATAAAGGAGAGGATGAACTTCTCTCAATCACAGATAAATGGATATATTTTATAAAAAATGCAGGGGATTTAAAGTGTACGCCAAAGACATTAGAAAAAGAACTGGAGATAAAGAAGGCTTTTGAGATAGCAAATACCTCTGGTATGAGTAAAGAAGAATTTGAAGCACAAGATAAGAGGCATGACTTTATCCGAATGCAGAAAGGTGCACTTGAGCTTGCCTTAAAACAAGGTAAAATAGAAGGTAAAATAGAAGGTAAAATAGAAGGTAAAATAGAGGTAGCGAAAACTCTTTTAAGTATGGGAGATGATATTGAAAAAGTATCAAAGGCTACAGGTTTAACCATAAAGGAAATTAATTCAATTTACGACAAGAAATAAACATATCACCACGAAGAGAGGATAAATAGGGACAGCGACTATTTTTGTTGAATGCACTCTATAATTAGAATTGCTGAATAATATCTTGACATAATTGTCAATAACTGATAAAATCTCCACGAGAGTCAAGAGGTTCTTTTCGGCACCCTCAAAGGATCTATTCTGGTAAATACGGTTTTGCACCAAGCTACCAAATCGAGATATGACCCTTGATTATTACAAAAGGGGGATAGTTAAAATGAAGGTGGTTGTATCACCTAAAAATATCAAGTCGTGATACCTAAAGATGTACGAAAACAGATTAATTTGCAAGACGGACAGAGATTTCAAGTTATAGCCAAAGAGGGGATTATTAGTTTGATCATTCCGAACAGTATTGGGACAGCACCCTATTTTTTCTTCTAAAAACGGGTGCTGTCCCCGGTTTTCCCGGTTTTCGCACTTGGCGTAATTGGTGCAACAATTTGGCATAGCTCTGGATTCCCGCTTTCGCGGAAATGACAGCCTTTGTGCTCTCGTGAACGGTTACGATTGACGCGATAATAGTATCTGGCTGGTTAGAAAACCCGCCCTCCGTTCCCCTGCCTGTACGGTAGCCCCCATATCTTCACAAATCCTTCAGCAGCCGTATGATCAAAGGCATCTTCAGCATCATAGGTAGCCAATTTATGGCTATACATGGAAAATGGGGACATCCTGCCGGCAATATTTACACTACCCTTGTATAACTTCAGCTTTACCGTGCCGGTAACGAAAGACTGGGTTGTATTCACAAAGGCATCGAAAGCATTTTTCAATGGGGTAAACCATAGTCCATAGTATATTAATTCCGCATATTTCAAAGCCACGGTCTCCTTAAAATGACTGCATTCACGATCCAGAATCAGAGCTTGAAGTGCCCAATGTGCCTCATGCAGGATATGTGCTGCAGGGGCTTCGTAGACCTCTCTGGACTTAATGCCTATCACCCTGTTCTCAACCATATCCACCCTGCCCACACCATGCCTACCGCCAAGGGTATTTAATTTCATGATAAGCTCTACAGGGTTCATCCGCTCACTATTCATAGCCACTGGCACACCTGCCTCAAACTCTATCTCTACATATTCGGGAATATCCGGCGTATTGTTTATATGAGAAACTATCTGATAGCTATCATCCGGCGGTTCAATTGCAGGGTTTTCTATGACCCCGCACTCGACACTTATCCCCCAGAGGTTTTTATCAATGCTGTAAAGGCTGCCTTTTTTTACTGAAACAGGGATATTATGCTTTTGAGCATACTCCATTTCTTCTTCTCTTGACTTAAATTCCCATCCCCTGGCCGGGGCTAATATTTGCAGTTCAGGGGCAAGGGTTGAAATACCTACCTCAAACCTTACCTGATCATTCCCCTTGCCTGTACACCCATGAGCAACCGCATCTGCGGACTCTAAGTTAGCTATTTCCACTAATTTTTTAGCAATCAATGGTCTGGAAAGGGCTGTGGCTAACAGGTATTTTTTTTCATACACAGCATCTGCCTTAAGGGCAGGAAAGATATATTCCTGAACAAACTCCTCCTTGAGATCCTCAATGTATATTTTACTCGCACCAGTAGCTATTGCCTTTTGTCTCAAAGGCTCCAAATCTTCACCCTGCCCCAGATCAGCAGCAAAGGCAATTATTTCTGCATTGTATTGCTCCTTCAGCCACTGGATCATCACAGATGTATCCAATCCGCCTGAATAAGCCAGAACAATCTTTTTTGGTTTCATTTCTTCCTCCTCAACATTTTTTTCTTGACTCCTTACCATGTCTGCTTATTCGCCCTTATATATTCCAACCACTTCTGTTCCAAATCACCTATGCAGGTAATATCCGGAGAATATGCAGCAGAAAGGCTATCATCCAGATTTTTCCCATCCCTCAGGTTTGTCAGGAAGTTACGGAAAAATTTATCCGAGCCATACTTGTCCAGAAGATAGGTAACAATACTCAGTGTCTGGACATACCAGAGGTGGATATTTTCTATTTCCTTGCCCTTTGTAATATCTGTATTATCCAATGCCTTTAAGGGAAAATATTTTCCTTGCTTGATAATATCTAATAATCTCTGATATTCCAAGTTATAAGCCTGACAATACCTTGTTTCTACGAAAGTGGCAAACCCCTCATCTATCCATTTAGGTATAGCTTTATTTTTCATAAACTCATGAAGGATAAGATGACAGAGTTCATGAGGGATGACCGCTTCAAATAGATATTCTGTGTCCCAATAGGAGTGAATGGATCGGGCTTTAAATATACTATAACCTGATGTTTGTGAACTTCTTCCGGTTATTTTCTGGTAGTCTCGTGAGGTGTTATGGATATAAACATGCACCTTTCCCTTTTGCCAGAACCCAAAGTCACCTATGCCAATCTTTACAGGCATATCAGCATATAACTCCATTTTCTGACCAAGGGCTTTTACTTCATCCTCTTTTTTCCCATAAATAATAAAGTGTTCGACTTCATAAGAAGGATACGCAACTTTTTTATTAAATTTTGTTAGATCAGAAAACATATCGCTAAATTCTATGTCGCTACTTTCCAGAGGGAGGATAGTCTCGCTGGCAATTGTTTTAGAGGACTCAGTTTTTTTCTTTTCCATAAACTTATATCCCCATAACCCAAGGCCAACAATAATAAGCATGGTCAGGGCAACATCAAACCCAAGCCATTTTTTCCAATGTTTTTTTTCTGCCCTATATGGTTCATAAAAAGAAGAAGGCTCATTATAATCACTGGCTCTCTTAAAAACCTCATGACAAAGGTTGCAATATAATGCCTCACTATCATTGTTATAACCACATTTAGGACATTCCATATTTTTCTCCTTCATAAAGTCCCCCTCCTGAGGAGGATGCGGGAAAATGGGGACAGCGCCCGGGGGAAAATGGGGACAGCGCCCGGGGGAAAATGGGGACAGCGCCCTATTTTTTCTTCTAAAATAGGGCGCTGTCCCCATTTTCCCCCATTTTCCCCCATTTTCCCCATTTTCCCGCATTTCAGCACATCAGAAAC
>MNYI01000003.1 GCA_001873945.1 Candidatus Desantisbacteria bacterium CG2_30_40_21 | reverse complement strand
GTGTTCCTTTAACCTATAAACTCATCAACCTATCAACCTATCAACTTATGTGTTCTCCGTGGTAAATTCCTTTACCTGAGTAGTTACTATTCTACAACTTCAAATGGAGTAAAGATGCATTTTTCTCACCATCATCTTTTAAGTATACAAGAATTAACTGCAGAGGACATAACCCGTATCATGGATACAGCAGCCTCTTTTAAGGAGGTTTCCAATAGAGAGGTGAAAAGGGTCCCAACCCTACGGGGTCATACTATAGTCAACCTTTTCTATGAGCCATCCACTCGTACTCGCATATCCTTTGAGATTGCAGCCAAGAGACTCTCTGCAGATGTATTGAATGTAGCTATTGCCAGTAGTAGTGTGGTTAAGGGTGAGAGCTTGAAGGATACTGTTAAAACCATAGAGGCTATGCAGCCATCTATTATTGTTATCAGACACGCTGAGGCTGGTGTGCCGCAGATGGTTTCAAGGCTAATTAATTGCTCAGTGATTAATGCTGGCGATGGTAGCCATGAACACCCAACTCAAGGCTTATTGGATATGTTTACCATTAGAGAAAAAAAAGGTAGGCTTGATGGGCTAAGGGTAGCTATTATTGGTGATATTCTGCATAGTCGTGTAGCAAGGTCAAATATTTGGGGATTAATTAAGATGGGGGCAAGGGTGGTATTGTGTGGCCCTCCAACATTGATGCCAATAGGGATTGAAAAACTGGGTGTAGAGATAACCTATAATTTGCTTGAAGCGGTCAGGGATGCAGATGTTATCATGCTCTTGCGTCTCCAATTGGAACGGCAAAAAACCAGCATGTTTCCCACTATCCGTGAGTATGCAGAATTTTATGGATTGCAGGAGAGCCATCTTCAAGCAGCTAAGAGCGATGTTCTGATTATGCACCCTGGACCCATTAATCGGGATATAGAAATATCCGGGGCAATAGCAGATGGGCAGCATTCATGTATCTTAGAACAGGTGACTAATGGGATAGCAGTAAGGATGGCGGTGTTGTATCTGGTGAGTATGGGGAATGTACATACCGTGGCACAGGCTTCCAGTCTGTGAACTAAACGGAGGGGGATATGTTCAAGCATCTTCTATTACTTCTTGCAATTTTTATTATTCCTTCAACTACAGAGGCAGATATTGGGCTTAAACATTATGAAATATCACTCAGTTGTAATAAGAATAAAGTAGAGTGTGAAGGAATACGCATCAAGCAGACCTATGCAGAAAGGGATAAAAATATCCAGTCATTTCCGGGATCAAATACCTATAAGATGAATATGGTCTCTTTTGCAGGCAGGACATTAAAAACACTGTATTTTTCTATTAATAAAAAGGCTTCAGCTGATACGCAAGGATATACTGCGAATGAAAAATCAAATGGATTTCCTAAACAAATAAGCAATAACCTGATTAAAGGTGATAGTCTCTATAAGGTTAAACGCAAGGTTAAACAAGATATTGAGAAGCAGGCTATTGAGGATGAAAGAATGAAGATATTGGATAAACAGCAAATTATCTTACATATTCCCTACCTTGAGGATGCTTCGAAGATATATATCTATAATGCTGTGGGTCAAAAGATACAGACAATAAGGTTGGATGGTATTATTAAGTAAGCGGTCAGTCGTTAGGAGTCATCCCTACGATAATAAAATATCAGGAGGTATTAAATCTTGCCCAGACAATGTACACTGTCAAGGTTAATTGTTTCGTCTCGAATTCATCAGATAATAAAAATGTTGCAGAAGGCATCAGGGCTGAATATGTGGTTGATTAATGAAAGAGGGGAGGTAATAGATGGGGAGGTTGATTCAAGCATTTGCCTTGAATTCTATGCTGAAACATTAAAAAGGCTATCTGCTATGGGTAAAGGGGAACAGGTTATAAGCCCAACTGGAAATCTGTGCCTGATTGTGCCGATTGTGCTGAGGGATAATCTTGTTGGCGGGATGGTCTCCGAGGAACTGTGCTCCAGAAATAAAACGACGAACAAGGAGGTAGCACCTCTGGCAGGGGTAGCACCCCTGGCAAATGTCCGCCCTTCCCTGCCGAAAAAAAAATTGGACACTATCTTGAAAGATATGGAAGCTACAAGTAAACTCATCTCTGAGTTATACAATGATAAGATTTTGCTGAAGCAGAAAGATACAGAGATTGCTGCTATAAGCCAGATAAGTAAAACCATGATAGCCCATGCTGAACTAAAGGATGTCTTAGACACCATTGTTAAAAATACAGCTAAAATCATGAATACAAAAAAATGTTCCCTGCGATTATTGGATCAGGGGAAAAAAGAGCTGGTTATGACTGTTTCTTGTGGGTTGAGCAAGAAGTATGTTGATGAAAGGCATGAGATAAAAATAGGCAACAGTATTATTGGTCGAGTGGCAGAGACAAAAAGACCAATAGCTGTAGAGGATGTAAGGATAAACAATCTTTTGGAAAATCCACAACAGGTGATAGATGAAGGAATTGTTTCCATGTTATCAGTGCCCTTATTGATGAGGGATAGTATACTTGGTGTGCTTACGGTTTATTCCACAAGACCTCATGAATATACAATGGATGAGATTCAAGTTTTGAGTAATCTGACTGTTCATTCTGCAATAGCTATTGAAAATAAGAGATTGATTACTGTGATTAAAACTAATCTTATAAATATTACCCGCTCTCTGGCAGAGGCAATAGAGGCTAAGGATAGCCATACCCGAGGACATTGCGAACGGACAGCATGGTATGCTGTGGCTACTGCACGGGAGCTTAATATGCCAAAGGCAGTTATAGAAACCATTGAGATTGCTACCCTTCTTCATGATATTGGAAAAATTGGCATACCGGAAAATATACTTCTTAAACCGGGTGGATTAACACAAGATGAGTTTGAAAAGGTAAAAAATCATCCATTTATCAGCTTTAAGATCCTTTCATCCGGAGAATTTCCAAAAGATATTGTTACTGGGGTTTCACAACATCATGAAAGGATAGATGGAAGAGGGTATCCAAATGGCTTGTCTGGGGATGAAATATCCCTTGAGGCTCGAATTATTGAGGTGGCTGATTCCTTTGAGGCAATGGTTTCTAATAGACCATATAGAAATGCCCTTGATATCGATGCCGCAATCATGGAGCTTAAAAGGTGTGCTGGTAAACAGTTTGATCCTAAGGTAGTTGATGCCTTCTTAAATGTGTTGGAAAAGAGAAAGGAAAAGTTTGGGGAATATATTTAAAAAGAGTTGAATAGTTGATAAGTTGATGGGTTGATGGGAAATGTTTAGGAATTATGTCTTTGTGTTTCTTCAACCTATCAACTATTCAACTCATCAATCTATCAACTTATTTTCTAACTCGCCTATATAGGTCTTATAAGACCTATAATCTGGAGGCATTATGTTTGTTTCATGGAACATGACGAAAGCGTGCAATCTGCGGTGTAAACATTGCTATCGTGATGCTGGGGAAAGGGATGAGCATGAGCTGAATACTATTGAGGGCAAGCACCTGTTGTTTGAACTCAGAGAAAGTGGCTTTGATCGCATTATCTTTTCTGGTGGAGAGGCACTGCTTAGGGATGATATATATGAATTGATTGAATATGCTGCATCTATGGGAATTCGTTGTGTTCTGGGAAGCAATGGGACATTGATTGATTTGAAGATAGCAAAGAGATTGAAAGATGCTGGAATTGGTCGGGTAGGGATAAGCCTTGACAGTAGTAATTCAAAAAACCATGATGAATTCAGGCAATGTCCGGGGTCTTTTGAACAAACTATGGCTGGTATCAATGCCTGTCTCCAGATGGGGCTTGATTTTCAGATACACACCACGGTTATGGATTTTAATATGGATAAACTTGCTGAACTTGCTGATATGTCTCAACGGCTTGGGGCAAAGGCACATCATATCTTTTTTTTGGTGCATACCGGCCGTGCAAAAGAATTAACATCTCAAATGTCTCAAAAAAAATATATTGCTCTGCTAAAGGACATTACAGAAAGACAGCTAAAGAATCCTGCTTTTGAATTAAAACCAACCTGTGCCCCTCAATTTATGCCTCTTGCCTCTAAAGCAGGCTGCATGTCCCCTCACTTTGTGCGAGGTTGTCTGGCAGGGATAAGTTATTGCTGCATCTTACCCAATGGGGATATTTCCCCCTGCCCTTATCTGCCGTTGATAATAGGAAATATTAAGGAAACACCATTCTCTGTCCTATGGAAGGAGTCCCCAATACTCCGTAAGCTCCGAAGCTCTGCCTATAAGGGAAAATGCAGGGGTTGTGAATATCGGGAAATCTGTGGCGGCTGTAGAGCCAGGGCATATTATTATTCCAAAGAAAAAGATTATATGGCTGCGGATCCGTGGTGTGGTGAAAGGAATCTTTAATGCTACAATTGTTACCCATGGCAAAAACTCTTCTTTGGGGATTGTTCAACCTTATCTTTCCAGCAGAATGCAGCCTTTGCTCCAACCCTCTGGAAATGATAAAAGAACGATACATTTGCTCTAATTGTCTTGAAAAAATAGTACCAATTGAGTTGCCTGTATGTGATAAGTGTGGAAAGCCATTGGTTTCATCATTTAGTCGATTGCAACATCCCTTATGCCGTGAATGCCGTACCATGAGGAGATATTTTACATTTGCACGAGCAGTTGGAACATATGAAGGGGTATTAAAAAAGGCTATCTGGCTCTTTAAGTATGAAGGCAAAACAGGGCTGCAAAACATCCTTGGTCATCTAATGGTAGATAGTATCATTCATCTGGAATGGATAAACAAAATAGATATTATCGTCCCTATCCCCTTGTGCAAAGCCAGATTAAGAAAAAGAGGATATAATCAGTCAGCTCTTCTGGCTGGCTTCATAGGTAAAAAGCTGAGTATCCCTGTGTCTCGAAATAATCTCAAAAGGATAAAAGCCACTATCACACAGGCTTCACTGAAAAGAAACCAGCGAATAAGAAATGTGTATAATGCTTTTTGTATCCAGCAGCCTAAAGAATTTTCAGGGAAAAGGGTACTTTTGATTGACGATGTTTTTACAACCGGTGCTACCTCAAATGAGTGCAGCCGAATCTTGAAAAAATCTGGTGCCAGTGATATTTTTGTCCTGACCATAGCAAGGGGAGTGTGAATTGCAATTTATGTCCCACTTGAGTATAAATGGAGGAATCAATGAAACCACTTATATCTAAATACAAAGAAAAACTGGAGCATATAGAGACCATTCAGCTTAAAGGCAAGGTAAAACAGGTAATTGGTCTGTTAATTGAATCAGCTGGCCCGCCTTGTGCCCTTGGGGAGGTCTGCCTGATTCGTTTTTCTTCAGGAACATTTATAAAGGCAGAGGTTGTGGGATTCAGGGAGGATAGGATTCTGCTCATGCCTCTGGGAGAAATGGAAGGAATAGCCCCAAACTGTGAGGTTATTTCTACTGGTAGCTTCTTTAATGTACCGGTAGGAGAGGAATTACGGGGAAGGATCCTTGATGGACTGGCAAGACCAATAGATGAACATGGACCACTCCTCTGTACTCAAGAATACCCTGTCCTTAACTCGCCCCCGGATCCAATCTGTAGACCGAGGATTAAAGAGGTATTACCCTTAGGGATTAGAGCCATTGATGCTATCCTGACTGTAGGAAAGGGACAACGATTTGGCATATTTTCTGGAAGCGGGGTAGGCAAAAGTACCCTGATGGGTATGGTTGCCAGAAATACCCGAGCAGATATAAATGTTATTGGCTTGATTGGGGAAAGGGGAAGAGAGGTTAATGATTTCATTGAAAAAGACCTTGGAGAGGAAGGATTGAAACGATCTGTGGTAATTGTAGCTACAGCAGAACAGTCTCCATTGCTCAGATTAAAAGGAGCATTTGTTGCCACTGCTATTGCTGAATTTTTTCGGGATCAGGGTTATGCCGTTATGCTTATGATAGATTCTATTACACGATTTGCTCGGGCGCAGCGAGAGGTTGGTCTCTCTATTGGTGAGCCGCCAACAACCCGGGGATTTACCCCTTCAGTCTTCACCATTCTACCCAAACTCTTAGAAAGGGCAGGAACGAATTCTGTAGGAACTATTACCGGGCTCTATACCATCCTTGTGGATGCAGATGATATGAACGAACCAATAGCAGATAATACCAGAGCAATCTTAGATGGCCATGTGGTTCTCTCCCGTGATCTGGCACATAGAAATTATTATCCTGCAATTGATGTCCTCTCAAGCATTAGCCGAGTAATGATTGATATTGTTGATGCCAGCCATGATCAGGCAGCCAGAAGATTAAAAGAAATAGTTGCAATCATAAAAGAGTCTCAGGATCTGATAAATATTGGGGCATATGTAAAGGGATCAAACCCGAAGATTGATTATGCCCTCTCCAAGATTGAAGAGGTAGAGGAGTTTCTTAAACAAGGGATATATGAAAAAGCAGATTACCAGACAACTATAAAAACCTTGCTGAAAATATTTGGGGAAGAGGAAGGGACACAAGGGTAAATTTGCCCTCTTTACGCTTTCCCTATGAGTTTAAGTCGTCAAGAAAAAATAACTCGACCTGTGCAATCGGAATTTCTTCTCGCAGAGACACAAAGCACACAAAGGACAGAAAAGAAGAAAAATCTCATATGTCTTTGTGATCTCTGTGGCTTTGTGTGAGAAATAAGTGAGCCTTGTGATCTTTGCGTTCTTTG
>MNYI01000030.1 GCA_001873945.1 Candidatus Desantisbacteria bacterium CG2_30_40_21 | reverse complement strand
CTATTTTTTCTTCTAAAAATAGGGCGCTGTCCCCATTTTCCCGGGCGCTGTCCCCGGTTTCCCCCTACGGGTCGTCCTGCAGGAGATGAAACCTTTGCGACAAGGTTAGAAAAATTATTGGGACGAACATTAAGACCAAAAGCGATAGGAAGACCTCGAAAATGATAAAAAACGGGTGCTGTCCCCGGTTTTCCCCATTTGCCCTGCCTAATCATTTATTTTGCTTGACAACCAAGCCTTGTTATGGTATCCTAATGCTATGAATTGTTGTGGAGCAAATTAGATGACTTTTACCATTATACCGGTTATAGCTGGGCTTATAAGCCTTTGCATAGGATGCTTTGTTCTAATAAAAGATCCAAAAAAAAAATCTAACAGGATCTTTTTTCTTCTGGGGTTATCACTGGCTGTCTGGAACCTTACTTCTCTGGGTGTATACTGTGCCTCAAGTACACAGGATGCCATGGTATGGATAAAGCTATTTTATATTGGGCTGGTATTTATCCCATCCTTTTTTTTTCATTTTGTCTTAACTGTAATTGAGGATCATAGCCTCTTAAATAGAAGGGTGTATAGCCTTGGATATGGGCTTAGTTATGTATTCCTTTTATTAGCAGGCACAGGCTTTCTGGGTCAGGATATTATTTATATTGGGGATTACTATTACCCGACTCTGGCATCAATAGGGAATATATTTTTAATCTTTATGCTATCATTTGGGGGATATAGCTGTTATTTACTCATCCGTAGGGGACTAAAAACAGTTAATGTTATAGAAAAACAGCAACTTGGATATTTTTTTCTGGGAGGGTTAATATTATTTACAGGTATTATTGCTAATCTTCTTTGTTCTCTTGGAATCTGGGTATATCCATTTGGACATGCGACAACGATTGTCTATTCTATAATTACTTCATATGCAAT
Organism: Candidatus Desantisbacteria bacterium CG2_30_40_21; assembly: GCA_001873945.1. Lineage (GTDB taxonomy): Bacteria > UBA9089 > CG2-30-40-21 > CG2-30-40-21 > CG2-30-40-21 > CG2-30-40-21. The sequence continues at coordinate 5,828 of MNYI01000030.1, read as the reverse complement.
TATAGAGCATCGTCTAATAGAGGTAGAGATTAGTGGATTAGTTTCATATAAAAGGAGGTTCCTTTATTTTCTGGTAAATACGCTGCCAACAATTATTATCTTTATTCTGGTTCTTGGAATTGTGGGATTGTTTCAAAAAATCACCGGCTATAGTTCATTATCCTTGACTATAGCAATGATTATGTTATTTTCGTTATGCCTTAATTGGGGACGACAGCAGATACAGCCATTTATTAATCAATATCTTTTTAGACAAGTCTCCTGTGGGTGGCATTCAATAAAGGATATTTCTGACCAGATTGCCTCTATATTTGACAGAAATGTGCTACTGAATACCTTACTTAATGCCGTGGCTAATCTTGTATATACAGATAAGGTCGTTATTTTTCTTTTAGATAGCCCAAGGCAGGAATATTTTGTAGGTTTTGGATTGGGAATAAATCTGGTAAGAAGAAAAACATTGAGGCTTAAAAAGGATGAGGGATTAGCGAAGTATCTATCTGATAAAAAGAAAATACTCTTAAAGAACGAGGTTTCAAGGTCTAAATTGCAAAATAATTCATGGAGAGAGATAAAAAGGGATATTGAAAAAATAGAGGGTAAGGTATGTATTCCATTATTAAATAAAGAGGAATTGGCAGGGATAGTAATCTTGGGTGAAAAATTTTCAGGAGCAGCCTATCAAGATAAAGATGTCCGAATATTATCCCTTTTAATGAAAAAAACAAATATGGCTCTTGAAAATATATGCCTTTATAATGAACGGATAAAAAACCTTACAAACATTATTTTCTCGTTAATAATTATCAATGAATCAAAGGATAAATACTTTCATGGTCATTCAAAAAGGGTTGCAAGATACGCCTCTTCGATTGCAAGAGAGATTGGGTTGGATGGGGAGGCAATAGATGCAGCCACTGCTGCTGGTTTTTTTCATGATTTGGGCAATATCGGGGTATCAGAGCAAATACTTCAAAAGGTTACCCGGTTAAACAAGGGTGAATTCAGACATATTAAACAGCATGTCATCATTGGGGCAAAAATTATTGAACACATGTGTCTTAACCCTGATATTGTTGATGGAATAAAGTATCATCATGAGAGATTGGATGGTTCCGGGTATCCATCTAATCTGACAGATAAAGATATTCCTTTAATAGCCAAAATATTAGCTGTGGCAGATGTATTTGATGCCATGGTAACAGAAAGGTCATATCGAAAGGCATTTTCTATTGATGATGCTATTATAGAATTAAAAAATAATCGTGGCTATGGGTTTGACTCAAAAGTAGTTGATACCTTTATTCGTATTTTAGAAAAGGATTATTTGGGAAAAAAGCGCATAAAAAAGCAAAAGGAGGGATGAGGTAATGAAAAGATGTTATGATGTCAGGGGTTGTCCGGCAAGCCATTATTTAAGGTGTCAGGCATATTCCTCTGGCAAAGATTGCTGGGAGGTTCTTGATATCCCATGCTGCAAGAGAAATGATAAGGAAAGATGTAAGGAGTGCGATATATATCAAAAAGTGTTTGGTATTGTTAAGAAGGAAATATAGATGAAGATTAGCCGTGTGATTGTTATTGTCCTTGATAGTGTCGGCATAGGGGAACTTCCAGATGCAGCAGATTATGGGGATATGGGAAGCAATACCCTGCAAAATTTAGCTACGGCTGTCGGAGGGCTTAATCTGCCTGCCTTAGGAGGACTTGGGCTGGGCAATATAATATCCATACCCGGCATATTCCCTATGCCTTCAAAGGGATGTTTTGGAAAAATGAGAGAGGCATCAGTTGGCAAGGATACAACCGTTGGTCATTGGGAAATAGCAGGTATTATCAGCCAAAAGCCGTTTCCTGTTTATCCGCAAGGGTTTCCAGAGGATGTAATCAATGCCTTTACTACAACTATTGGAAGAGGCATGCTGGGGAATAAACCTGCCTCTGGTACGCAAATCATTCAAGAGCTGGGGGAAGAACATATCAGAACAGGTTGGCCAATTATCTATACCTCAGCAGATAGTGTGTTTCAGATTGCGGCACATGAGGAGATAATTCCTCTTGCAGAGTTATATCATATTTGTGAGATTGCTCGGGAGTTATTGGTTGGACAACATCAGGTAGCCAGAGTGATTGCCAGACCATTTATTGGACAACCGGGTAGCCTTAAACGGACAGCAGGAAGGAAGGATTTTTCTGTCTCTCCACCAGGGGAAACCATCCTTAATCTTCTTTGTGAGGCAGGGTATGAAACCATTGGGGTTGGAAAGATTGGGGATATATTTGTCGGCTCTGGTTTAACTAAAAGCATTCCAACGCATAGCAATGCTGAAGGGATCAAGCAGACCATTGAATGCCTCAAGCAGGATTTTGAGGGCATGGTTTTTGTTAATCTGGTAGATTTTGATATGCTTTATGGACATCGAAACGATATTGATGGATACAAAAGGGCATTGGAGGAGTTTGATCAGGCTTTACCAGAGATAATTCACATTATGAGGGAAACAGATTTGCTTATCATTACAGCTGATCATGGGTGTGATCCAACCACACCATCTACTGATCATTCCAGGGAATTTGTTCCCTTATTAGTGTATGGTGCAGCCATCAAGTCAGGGGTTAATCTTGGTATTTGTCAAACCTTTGCTGCCGTAGGACAAACCATTGCGGATATATTTGAGGTGAAGGGGATAGCACCTCTGACAGTTGGGATGAGTTTTTGGGAGAAGATAAGATAAGCCGCAAAGTTTCGAGCTGTGCAATCGGAAATTATCACACAGAGACACAAAGCACACAAAGGGCAAAAAAAGAAGAAAAATCTCATATGTCTTTGTGATCTTTGTGGCTTTGTGTGAGAAATAAGTGAGCCTTGTGAGCTTTGCGTCTTTGCGAGAAGAAACAAAGGTTCTTCAAGCTCTGCGAACTTTGCGGTTGATATTTGAAACTTTATTATCATGTTAAATATAAAACAAGGAGAGTGCATTATGTTTATGGAACGATTAAAGGTACGGGATGTTATGACCAGAGGGGTAGTGGCTATTCATGAAAAGGCAAGCGTGAGAGATGCCATAGAAATAATGGCTGATTACGATATTTCAGGGCTTGTGGTTACGACCTCTATGGATAAAATTTTGGGTGTGGTGGCAGAGATAGATATTGTTAAGGTCTTAGATAAATGCTTTGATGAGGTAACGGTTAAAGAGATTATGGCCACACCGGCTGTAACCATTGGAAGACATGAAAGCCTCAAAAAAGCATGTCAGATGATGCAAGAGAAAAATATTCATCGCCTTGTGGTTTTGAGCGAGGAAGCAGGTGCCAGCGGAGATGGGGATAATCCAATTGCGTTTCCATGTGGTATTCTCTCTATCTCTGATGTGATAGGGGTAATTGCTACAGCAAGGCAGACAATAGTAAGTTATGGTTGTTAAGGATAAGAGAAGGGAGGGGTAAATATTATGTATAATTATGAGCGAGAGAGACAAGATGAATTGGTAACTGTTTTTCTCCTGTTTCAAATAAAAGGTTTGTTATTGATCCACGAGAAAAGATTATTCACTTAAGTACATGTCCAAGCTTAGAAAAAAGAGAAAAAGAAAACCATGGGAATACTATCGTTCATCATGGTTATCAAAAATGTCCCATATGTATGGGATGAGAATTGTAGCACAGACATTCCTGTCTGTGATTTTTCATTTGTCCATCAGATGATTCTGAATCACAAACAAGAATGTCTGTGCTACAATTCCAAAAAGGAGACCATATACAGATGATAAATATTCTGCACTCGTGTAATAATAAGGAAAGAGAAAGGATTAATGAGATACTTGTGAGAACAAATCGTTTGCTTTGGGATGCAGAGGCTAATGCTACTGTTAATGAAATAATCAATGATGTAGCAGCTACCGGGGATAAGGGGGTAATAAAGTATACTCAAAAATTTGATGGGGTAAAATTAACCCCAAAGGCTCTCAGGGTTAGTGCCATAGAGATACGGAATGCCTATGCACAGGTAGAGAAGGAATTTCTGGATACCATCAGGCTTGCCTCTACCAATATTACTAAATTTCATATCAAGCAACTACGAAATTCATGGATGGTGGTAGAGACAAATGGGGGAACGCTTGCCCAATTATATCGACCTCTTGAACGGGTAGGCATCTATATTCCCGGGGGAAGTGCCCCGTTAGTATCTACCGTATTAATGACAGCCATGCCGGCAAAGGTAGCCGGGGTAAACCAGATAGTTCTCTGTACCCCACCAGGACCCGATGGTCAGGTATCCCCTTATATTCTGGCTACTGCCCATGTTATTGGAATAAATGAGATATACAAGGTTGGTGGTGCCCAATCAATTGCAGCCATGGCATTTGGGACACAAACCATCCCGAAGGTAGACAAAATAGTTGGGCCGGGTAATATTTTCGTTACCCTGGCAAAAAAGGCAGTTTATGGATTCGTAGCCATAGATATGATTGCTGGACCAACGGAGATAGCCATTATTGCTGATGAGGCTGCCAATCCAAGGTTTTTGGCAGTTGATTTATTGGCTCAGGCAGAGCATGACCCATTATCCTGCTCTATTCTACTAACTACATCTTCCGAGATTGCCTCCTCCGTCAGAAACGAAATGGAAAAGCAGATACAAGAACTGGGGCGAAGGGATATAATAGAAAAAGCATTGAGCAATGGTGCTATCATTGTGGTTGAAAATATTGATGAGGCAATATCAATGGCTAATACCTTTGCCAGTGAACACTTAGAGCTTCATGTTAAAAATCCATGGGAGATGCTGGGCAGGATAGAAAATGCTGGCTGTATCCTCATGGGTGAAAATACCCCGGAATCTGTAGCAGATTATTTTGCTGGACCAAGTCATGTTTTGCCCACATCAGGAACCGCAAGATTCTTCTCTCCACTGACAGTTGATGATTTCATTAAAAAAACCAGTCTGGTATGCTGGAGCAAACAAGAGCTTGATACATTTAAGGATGATATTATGAGAATAGCAGAGATAGAAGGACTCGATGCCCATGCAAGGGCGGTAGGGATAAGGTTTGAGGAATAACAATCGCAATTCACCACAGAGACACTTTTAGTTGATAGGTTGATAGGTTGATGAGTTTGAGGAATAGCAATTGCAATTCACCACAGAGACACGGAGGGTAATATGGTTTGTGGAATTGGCACAGATGTAGTAGAGATTTTGCGGATAAAAAAGAGTTGTTTACGATTTGGACGGAGGTTTCTTGAACGGGTATTTACACCAAATGAAATTAAATACTGTCAGGGCAAGAAACGAAGCTATGAGCATCTGGCTGCACGATTTGCTGCCAAAGAAGCAGTATTAAAAGCCTTTGGGGTTGGCTGGCCGATTATATCTTTGAAAAACATTGAAATAGTAAATGACCCGATTACAGGCTCACCAGAGATTCAGCTTTATGGAAGAGCAAAATATGTAGCTGATAGCATTCAGGCACATACCATCTTCATCACCCTCTCTCATTCAGAGCATTTTGCTACTGCTTTTGCTGTGGCTACGAAGAAGGTTGGATATTAAGGGAGGTCTAAAGCCCTTCTCTATCCATTATTATTAGTAACTACTCAGGTAAAGGAATTTACCACGGAGAACACATAAGTTGATAGGTTGATAGGTTGATGAGTTTATAGGTTAAAGGAACACAGATTCATAATTCATAAACATTTCCTATCAATTCATCCACTTATCAACCCATCAACTATTCAACTTATCAACTTTTTGTGTTTTCGTGCCTTTGTGGTGAGTAGTTACAGCAAATCTACTAAAAGAGAAGAATCCCTTTGTTATTGGG
>MNYI01000247.1 GCA_001873945.1 Candidatus Desantisbacteria bacterium CG2_30_40_21 | reverse complement strand
ATGACATACTTCTCGGATAAACATAATAAGGACATTATATCATAATAAGTTTCGTTTGTCAAGGAAAATTTTATGGCTTTTGTGAGATTTTGGCACTACAAAGCCAATTTTTAAGAACCCGAATATGTAACTCATTGATATGACAAGAGTTAATTTTTGATAGTAGCAAAATCCAGCATTAATCGGTAGTGTTTTCATGAACTTGGGCTAATGAGAATTGCTGCTGAAAATGAAAATCCCTTGACAATTAGTAAATTATCTGCTATGATTATTGTGCTCAAGTTAAAAGGTTTCAAGGAGAAGATAACCCATGAGATGGCTTAAAAATGAGTTTATTATTATTCCGATCCTTTTTATCTGGGCTATAGTTGTTGGTGTAAACTATCATCAGCAACATCTTCAATATTATCAATTATTAAAACCATTTTCAGACAATATTATCACCTCTTTACTCCTTTGCGTTATCCTTTTGGTGAGTTTTACTATAGGGCGGAGATTCTTGGGTCTTTTTAGAATAGAAGTCTTAAACCTTATGGAAACCTCTCTTTTTTCTATGGGTATAGGGCTTGGGGTTTTAATGTACAGTACCTTTTTACTTGGAACTATTGGTTTGCTTTACCCATGGGCAGGATATGGGCTTTTAATTATCCTTGGAATTGTTTCAATAATAGGCTTGAAATTAAGATTGCCTGCAAAGAAAAAACCAAATCAAAAGTCAATCCAAAAACAAAAAGAAAATTCCTTCACATGGGTTGAAAAGATAATTTGTGGAAGTATCATTCTTGTCTTAGTAGCTTGTTCTGTCTCTTGTCTATCACCAAATATCGCTTGGGATGCAGCAGTTTATCATCTTAACGCACCAAAGATGTATATTCAAGCACACCAACTTATCTATATTCCGCTTAATCTATGCTCAAATATGCCCTTAAATGTTGAGATGTTATATACCCTGGCTATGCTCATTCAAGGCAGTCAATTGGCTAACCTTATCCATCTTTCTTTTTGTATCCTGATTTTGCTGTCAATCTATGCCTTCTCTGTCAGATATTTTAATAAACAGGTTGGGTTATTGGCAGCAGCTATATTTTTGACAAACCCGGTGACCATTTTCGAAGCCTCTATTGCCTATATCGATTTAGCTTTAACCTTTTACTATCTTCTTGCCTTATATGGATTCTTTTTGTGGAGGGATTCTAAAAAGCAGGGTTTTATTCCCTTGATAGCTATTTTTTCAGGAATTGCCATAGGGATGAAATATACCGGTGTCTATGGTGGCTTTATCATAGGAATAGGAATTATTTTGCAAATGTGGCTAATAGATAAGTCCAATTTTAGCAAAATATTTACAAATGCCCTCTTGTTTGCTATTGTTTGCCTTTTACCTTTTGTTCCTTGGTTAATAAAGAGTTATATCTTTACCGGTAATCCTGTTTACCCCATGCTCTACGATATCTTTGGGGGTAAGGACTGGAACAAGGAGATAGGAGATGCGTTTGGGCAATTGATGCACTCTTTGGGTATGGGACACAAATGGTTAGATTATCTGAAGCTACCATGGAACATTACTATTTACGGGAATTACGGTCCAAAAACCTTTGATAATGCAATTACCCCTCTTGGGCTTATCTTTATCCCCTTGCTTTTATTTCTTAAAGGGGTACATAAGGTAATTCCGTATCTTTTGGCTTATTTGCTTACTTTTTTGATACTCTGGGCTGTCTCTTCACAACAAGCCAGATTTTTGCTTCCCATTTTGCCATTGGTAAGTTTAATCTCCGGTTATGCCATTTGGGAGCTTTTTGAGCAGGGGAAATGGATTAAAACACTTTATTATCCAGTGTTAATAGGGGTTTTTATCACTTTTTGTTATACTACTGTGCCCAATCTTCTCAATACTTGTTATGATTTACCTGTGGTAGTTGGGCTTGAATCAAAGGATGTATATCTTACCAGAACCTTTCAGCCGTATGCCACATTTAAGTATATAAATGAAAAGCTCCCTCAATCAGTTAATATCCTTTTCTTATGGGAGAATCGAGGTTATTATTGTGAGAAAAAGTATATGGCAGATAGTGCCTTTGAGGCATCGTATATGTTGCAAATGATTCGTCAATGTGGTAATGTTGAAAAGTTGCATGCTAAACTTAAGGAGCTAAAGATTACTCATATCCTCTTGAATAAAAATTTGGCATCTATATTTTGTGACCAGAAGGGCAAGGAACTACCTATAATTGAAGAATTTTTAGGCAAATATACCAAACAAGTGTATTCTGAGAATAATGTTGATTTGTTTGAAATGAGGTAATCTGTTTTTATGTTAAAAGAAAAAATATTATTGCTTAATCCTCCCGGTAAACGGCTTTACCTGCGAGACTATTATTGTAGCAAAGTCTCTCAGGCTAATTATATTAATCACCCCATAGATCTGCTTATCCAAAGTGGATACCTATCTATGAAATTTGATGTGCTTTTAATCGATGCTATCGTCAGCCAATTGAACAAGAAAGCTTGTTTGAACAAGATTAAACAAACCGATGTTTCCATTATTCTTCTTTTATGTGGTGCGGCATCTTTTGAAGAGGATATAACTTTTGTAGAAGAACTCCAACAAATGGGGAATTATCGAATCATTGCCTCCGGTGATATCATGCGAGAGAATCCCGAAGAAAAACTAAGAACATATCCGTCCCTTGAGGCAATATTGCTTGATTTCTCTACCCCTGATTTGCTTAATTACCTATCTTCTCCGGAGGTCATGGTAAGAAATATGGTTTATAGAAAAAAAGGGGTTATTGAAACAGGAGAACATTTTTCCCTATCAGGTCAATACGAGATCCCCATCCCCTGTCATGAACTTTTTATTGATTCAGGGTATCGCTATCCATTTGTGCGACATAAAAGATTTGCTACGGTGTTAACCGACTTTGGTTGCCCTTTTCATTGTGTCTTTTGTATCATGAGTACACTTGGTTTTAAGTACCGGATGGTGGAAAATGTACTTAAGGAGTTGAGATACCTTAAGTCATTAGGAATACAGGAGATATTCTTTCTTGATCAATCCTTTGGTGCGGTTAGGACCCGCTCACTGGAGCTTTGTCAAAAAATGATAGAGGCTAAGCTGAATCTTGAGTGGACTTGTTTTTCAAGGTCAGACATATTGGATGAAGACATGTTGAGATTGATGAAACAAGCTGGATGTCATACCATTATTTTAGGGGTAGAGAGTGGAAGCACAGAGATATTAGAAAAATATCGCAAGGGATATACCAAAGAACAGGTAAAAAAAGCCTTTTCTATGTGTAAACAGCTTGGAATTGAGACAGTAGGTACCTTCATCTTAGGGCTGCCAGATGAAACCATGTCTACAGCCAATGAAACCATGAGATTTATTAAGGAGTTAAACTGTGATTTTGCCTCTTTCAATGTAGCTGTGCCAAGAAGAGGAACTCAATTACGCTCTCAAGCATTGGCTGAGGGCTTGATTGATTCGAGCTTTGATGTAATGGACCAGTCAGGGACATCAATTGCTATGAATACTAAGTATCTCTCTAAGAAACAAGTGTTAGCCCTGAGACGACAGGCTGTACAAAACTTTTATCTACGGCCTGGATATTTGCTGAAAAGGCTTGCCTCTGTCAACTCTTACTCTCAACTTCTTAATTTTATTAGTCAGGGGTTATCTTTATTGAAAAGGACATGGGAGAAGAATTAGCTTTTTCATAATTTTTCTGTTATTGGAGAAGAAACTGATCAAGGATATATTCACTCACCTCTGAAACGAGGATGCTTCGCAAACAAATGATATCTTTGTCGCATCTAATCCTTTTCATATCCCGTACCCGAATACAAGGGCTACAGGCTACCTCCTGAAAAAATACTTTATTTTTGTTTCCAAGTGGACCATAAAGGGATGGTGTCTCCGGCCCAAAAAAGGAAACGGTTGGAATATCTACCAATGAGGCTAAATGAAGTGGGCCGCTATCATTACTTATTAACAGATTGCAACTTGATAATAGGGTGAGCAATTCCTCAATATTTAGCTTTCCAGCTAAATTTAATACAACCTGTGGCAGTGCCTCCATGACCTCATTTACATATTTTATATCATGAGGGGCACCAATTAAAACCATCCGAAACGGATGATTGTTGAGTAAATTCTTAATCAATAAAATAAAGTTTTCCTTGGGCCAGCGTCTTTCTAATGCCAATTCTCCAGCATTAACATTAATACATATTAATGGGCTGATATTAGATTCAAACTTATCTATTATAAATCTATTTACCTTGTTTATGATCACTGGAGAAGGAAAGAAATTTATTAAAGAAGTGTTGTTTGTGGGAATTTCTAATGGCTTAAGCAAGTTTAAGAAATTTTGTTTAATATGTTGATATTCACGAAACACTACCTCGTGAGTAAGTAGCTTATCCTTATTTACTCCAAAATGCTTAAATCCAATTCGAACAGGGATTCTGCTTATATATGCTAAAAGCAGGGAAAAATTTGCCAAAAATTCTAAATTAAACGAGATATCAAATTTCTGCTTTTGAAGATATAAAATTAATCTGAGTAAAACTGGGATAATCTGTCTTTTTTTATCTATTTGAAACTCTATGATAGAATCTACAATCCCTAAAGTTACAAGAATTTCTTTATTTCGACTAAAGGTCAAAAACTCAAGATGGCTATCTGGATAATATTCCTTAATCCTTTTTATCATGGGTAAAGCAAGAACAATACTGCCCATGCCCCAACATTTAATAATTAATATCTTTTTTATCCTTGATTTGTCAGGCAACTGATTTGGATTCTTTGAATTAAATAGATAGTCATATAAATTTATTATCCAGCATAGAGGCAAACCAATGTAATAATCAATAAATTTCATTAACCACATCTTCATTTTTTTCTCCTGATGATGGATAAAGGATGTTCTTGAGATGCAATTATATCTTGGTTAAATAAGAATGTCAAGAAAAAAATTGACAAGGTCAAGATTCTATGGTATTATTTGTTTATAAAAATAGCATGAATCACAACAGACCCTAATGAAAAAATAGAATGAGGATTTATGACAAATTTAGGTACAGTAGCCTTAAAAAGAACAGGTGAATCTGCCTCTACTTACAATAGATGGATTTATAATCAGATCAAACCCTTTTTGGGAAGTAAAATATTAGAGATAGGTTGTGGCATTGGCAATATTACTCGCTTGCTTTCGGAAAATAAATTTGTAGTGGCGACAGACATAAATATTGATTATTTGTCTTATCTTGAGGAAATATCAGAGGGTTGGGAGAATAGACCCAAAACAGTTATGCTTAATATTGCCTCTTCTATTTCATCAGAGTTAATTGGGGATCAATTTGATACCATTATGTGCTTAAATGTACTTGAGCATATCTTAGATGATACTACTGCCCTTAGAAACATGTATCAACTCCTGTCCCCTGGCGGCAAATTGATTTTGTTGGTTCCAGCCGGGCAATATCTGTACAACAAATTAGATAATGCCCTTGACCATTATCGGCGATACAAAAAAAAAGAGTTAACCCAAAAAGTGATTAGAAGCGGCTTTAAGCTGATTAAATGTTCAAACTTCAATCTGTTTGGTATCTTAGGCTGGTGGATATCAGGCAAGATTTTCAAAAGGGATGTGGTTGAACGAAGCGAACTTTCACTTTTCAATCTCTTTGTTCCCTTATTTAGAAGATTAGAACAGGTTATCCCACCCATTATCGGGCTTTCTCTTATCTGTGTAGCTTATCGTCCAAATGAGAATATCGTAGGGTCAGAGTCAGACCCTAAGTCGTAAATTGCTGGGGATTTTTGAAAATCACTTGACAATTAATGAATTATCTGCTATGATTACTGCTATGAAGATTTCAAGATGGTGGGTATTCAGCATTATATATATGGGAATAATCTTTGGGCTTTCCTCAATCCCCGGTGATAATATCTCATCCCTTCCTTTCCCTTTTTCCGATAAAATAGCTCATTTGGTTGAATATACCGGACTTGGCTGGTTATTAGGAAATGCCTTTCATTGGTCTCCTTTAGCTATTCTGGTTGGAAGTATCTATGGAATAACAGATGAAATCCATCAACTATTTGTTCCGGGACGAGAATTCGACTTCATGGATATGCTATGTGATGCCATAGGATGCAGCTTGGGACAATTTATTGGATTGTTAGTGCGGTTGAAGAAAAGGGGGAATTAAAATGCAGCAGTCTCTGAATCTTTCAGAATATAAGGGAAAACAGGATAATATTCGTGGATTAAAGATTACACCGGATTTAGAGGTGGTAGAGAATCAATATAATGATAATGATTATCTTGTAGAACTTAAAACAAATGAATTTACCACGGTTTGTCCAAAGACAGGCTTGCCGGATTTTGCCATTGTAACTATCCAGTACAAGCCTGACCAATATCTTGTTGAACAAAAATCCCTGAAATTATACCTTGTTGGATATAGAAATATTGGTATATTTCAAGAGCACGCTACCAATAAGATACTGGAAGATTTTATTGCCTGTGTCCAACCAAAATGGGCAAAAATCGAAACAATCTGGAATGCCCGAGGTGGCATTGATGTCAGGGTGAAACGAGAGTCGTAGGAGCAGGTTTTGTACCTGCCCTATATTAAGGCACAAAGAGTTGATCGTAAAATTTCGGTTGACTTCTGTAGCAATTCGTAACTACTCACCACAAAGGCACGAAGACACAAAAAGTTGATAAGTTGAATAGTTGATAGGTTGATAAGTGGATGAATTGATAGGAAATGTTTATGAATTATGAATCTGTGTTCCTTTAACCTATAAACTCATCA
>MNYI01000151.1 GCA_001873945.1 Candidatus Desantisbacteria bacterium CG2_30_40_21 | reverse complement strand
CTGAATGCAGATTTTTGGAAATTTGAAGCATTATTCTGTGAATTTATAAAAATTTGCATTCCGTCAGCTTGTTTTTTTAAGTTATTCTCCGTGCCTCCGTGTCTCTGTGGTGAATCTGAAAATCCATAATGAGAATTGCTGCCTCCAAGCAAAATTTTCTTGACTTATGAGTATTGCTGTGATATACTTAAAGGAAAATGTAACCATCTTGCTTACAATAAAAAAATCCTATATTTACAGGTGAACTATGAAAAATATCATGATTAATCTGGGTGAGCGAAGTTATCCCATTTATATTGAATCTGGTTTATTAAAAAATGTTGGAAATGTCCTGACAGAGGCAGGGGTTGGGCAGAGCGTTGTAATAATTACCAACCCTAAGATAGGCTATTTTTACAAGGATATTCTTGTTAATCAATTAAAAGAAGCAGGTTTTGAGACAAGGGTAATTGAAATACCAGAGGGAGAAGGGTATAAAAACCTGAAAACAGTAGCATATCTCTATGATAAATTGGTAGAGATGCAGGCACATCGAAAAACAACACTTATTGCCCTGGGTGGTGGGGTAATCGGGGATATTGTTGGATTTGTTGCAGCTACATTTATGCGAGGCATTCCCTTTGTCCAGATACCAACTACCCTTCTTGCTCAAGTAGATAGCAGTGTGGGTGGGAAAACAGGGGTAAATCTAACAACCGCAAAAAATATGATTGGTGCCTTCTGGCAGCCGCAAGTGGTTGTCATTGACCCTGATGTATTAAAAACCTTAGCCTTAAGAGAGATTAAATCTGGATTGGCTGAGGCAATAAAGTATGGGATGATTCAGGATGCAGATTTCTTTAGGTACATAGAGAAGAATATTAAGCAAATTGAAGGATTAGAGCCTGAATCCATGATTCATATTATTAGCCGCTCGTGTGAGATAAAGGCAGGTGTGGTTGAGTCTGATGAACGGGAGGCAGGTTTGCGAGCCATACTGAACTTTGGACATACAATCGGACATGCGATAGAATCAATAACAGCTTATCAAGTTTTTCGACATGGAGAGGCAATCAGTATTGGTATGGTTGGTGCAGTAAAAATAGCTGCAAAGATAGGTATGCTTGCCAAAAATGATATGACCCGACTGATAAACCTTCTTCAGATGGCAGGATTGCCCACAAAATTTAAGGATTTATCACCAGATGCCCTTTTGCAGGCTATGTATTTGGATAAGAAAAAGCTATCCTCTCAGCAGATAAGGTTCATCCTGCCAAATAAGATTGGATGCGTTACAATGGTTGAAGAATTAAGCCCACAGGTAATCGTTGATGTCTTAAAGGAGCAAAGAGAATAGATGAAAATATTAATTATTCACGGACCAAACTTGAACCTTTTGGGAACCAGAGAGCCAGATATATATGGCTCAATAACCATGGAAGAGATAAATAATAGCTTGAAGGAAACTGGTCAGTCATTAGGGGTAGAGGTTGAATGTTTTCAATCAAACCATGAGGGTGAAATTATAGATAAGATTCAAGCTGTCAGAGGTATTTTTGATGCCCTTATCATAAACCCCGGGGCATATACCCATACCAGTATTGCAATTGCTGATGCTATTTCTGGGGTTGGCATTCCAACCATTGAGGTACACATCTCTAATATCCACAGCAGAGAAGAATTCAGGCAAAAATCCTTTATTACCCGGGTAGCTGTAGGTCAGATAACAGGATTTGGGGGAAATTCCTATCTGCTGGGGTTAAAGGCGGCTGTGGATATGATTCAAGGCAAACACATCTAATTTTTGCCAGATTTTTTCACCCTCTACCGATTATCGGTTGCTACTGAGACACCTGACGGTTAAATGATTAATGTCTTTCCAAAAACACATCATCCCCAACAGATCCAACAATAAATCTTTTCCGATCCCGTCTCAGATCTACCTCCTGAGCTTCGGGATAATAATCCCCTCTTGGGTCGAGTATCATTCTAAGCGTTGGTCTTATCAATGCTTTTTCGTGGGACAGGATAACAACAGCTACTTCTCCTGAATTAAGTCTGACCATACTGCCTACTGGATATATAGACATATGTTCCAGAAAGAGTCTGATGGCATCAGGAGAAAATTTAGTTTCTGTGTCAGTGATCATAATTCTCATAGCATCATGGGGAAGGAAGCTTTTTCGATATGGTCTGTCTGTGGTCAGGGCATCATACACATCTGCCAAAGCAGCGATAATGGCGTATTCATGAATATCCTTTCCGCAAAGACCCCGAGGATACCCACCCCCATCATACTGTTCATGATGTTGATAGGCAATCTCTCGTGGAATCTCTCCTATTTCTTGATCAAAACAAAGGATTTCATATCCATAGGTTGGATGGTGTTTCATAGTATCAATCTCTTCTCGAGTAAGCTTTCCCGGCTTATTTAATATCTCATGCTCAATCCTTATCTTTCCAAGGTCATGAAGTAACCCCCCCAACCCTAACTCTTCTAATTCTTCTTTTTCCATCCGTTTTTTTATTCCTATAAGGATAGAAAGCACACAAACATTTATGGAATGTGCAAAGGTATACTCATCATGATGCCTTATATCTATCAGGTTAAGTAAGGTATGCTTATAGTTTTTCATCACCTCTTTTACCAGCAAGCTGACAACTTTTTTTGCTCCTTCTTTATCTATCAATTTCCCTGTCCTGACATCATTAACCGTAGCCTTAATACAGTCAATTGCCTCTTTTTTTATCTCTGGCTTCAAAAGCACAGGAATATCCTTTATTAACTCATGAACACCTTTATCCTTTGGTAATTTTTCCTCTAAAAGGTCTACCTTCGGTGGAGTAGCAACAAAAAACCTGTTTGTGGCATAATTTCTAATCTCCCTTAATTTGTAAGCATTCAGCTGTCAGCTCAAAAACTGATGAATCTCTTACTGTTGATGACGAATTCGTACGATACTTGGAGCAATAACACTAAATGCACCAACAAACTCTGAGGCATGAGCATCAAACGCCATAGAAATAAGAGTCACCTTGGTTTCCATCGGCAATCCTGCTAATCGCAATAACACAATTCCTGTATGGACAAGCCCTTGACGATAAATTAATTCACCGAAATCTTTATCAGCGGTAAGCAACAATGATTGTTGTTCATTTGCTCGTTGAAACACCACATTATCAGTGATACCTGGCGACATTTCTGTGACATATAATACATTGTATCCATCTTGACGCAATCGGACAACAATGGGTCTATCAACACCTTCGTCTACCAACAGGTTCATGCTGCTTTTTCCAACATAGGATAAACCACATCCGCCCGAAGAGCTTGAGCAGCAAAGTCTAATGCTGCATAAATCGCTGATTTTGTGAGATGTGGATAGGCCTCAAGCAATTGTTCAATCGTTTCTCCAGCAGACAATTTTTCCAAGATCAGTTCAACAGTAATTCGTGTCCCTGTAACGGAAGGTTTTCCCATCATGATAGATGGATGGGATTGGATTAATTGTGTATTCATTTATTCTCCTTATACATACACCTCAACCCCTGTTGTCTGTGTAAGTTCCTTAAATTGCTCCATAATCTTCAGGGTTATCTCCCCTGGCTTTCCTGTGCCAATCTTGCGGGAATCAATTTTTATCACAGAGATTATCTCAGCTGCTGTGCCAGTTAAAAAGCATTCATCCGCAGTATAAAGATCATATCTGGTCAGCACCTCTTCAATAGCATCAATTCCATTTATTCTTGCTATTTCCATGGCAGCATCCCTTGTAATCCCTTTCAGGGCACCAACCCATGTTGGCGGGGTAATAAGCGTCCCGTTCTTAACAATAAAAATATTGTCACCCGTGCATTCAGTCACATATCCCTCAGAGTTGAGCATGAGTGCCTCATGCACACCCCCATGAATTGCCTCAATCTTTGCCATAATATTATTCAGGTAATTTAATGATTTTATACATGGATTCAATGCCTCTGGAATATTTCTCCTTGTAGGCACAGTAATTATCTCCATGCCATTTTGATATAATTCCTCTGGATACAAGGTTATTTTATCTGCAATAATGAACACAGATGGTATGGGGCATTTTCTCGGATCAAGCCCAAGATCCCCTATCCCCCTGGTTACCACCAGCCGTACATATCCATCGTGAATATCATTTGCCCTTACAGTGGAAATCACGGCATCTATTAATTCTTTTTTTGAAAGTGGGATGATTAACATAATTGCCTTAGCTGAATCAAGCAGCCTGTCAATATGTTCTTCCAGCTTAAATATCCGTCCATTATATGACCGAAGTCCTTCAAACACACCATCCCCATACAAAGTGCCATGATCAAATACTGAAATCTTTGCCTCCTCTTTTGCGACTAATTTTCCGTTTAGATATACTTGCATCTTCTTTTTCCTCCTTATGTACTATAATGAGCATTAAACCCCACATATTCTGTAGTAATATCGCACCCAAGCACTACAGCCTCATGGTCGCCCTGTTTCAAGTCTACGGTTAACTCAACCTCATTCATGGATAATATCCGATGAGCCTCTGCATGGTCAAACTCCCAAGCATAACTGTTCTTGACTAATTGCATCTGGCCGACATAGACATCAATATCTCCTAAATCAATATCAATCCCTGCATTCCCAATAGCACACAATATCCTTCCCCAATTAGGATCCGCACCAAACAAGGCACACTTGACTAAGGTAGAATTTGCTATTGATAAGCCAATTGTTCTTGCCATATCCTGATTCGGTGCATTCTTGATATGTATTTTGAGCAGCTTTGTTGCCCCCTCAGCATCTCTGACAATCATAGTTGCCAATTCAAGACAGATATGATTAAGCCCTGCCTGAAATACATCCAGATCAGATTCATTCAGCACCACGCCAGATGCCCCATTGGCAAGAATGGCTGCTGTATCGTTTGTACTTGTATCACCATCAATGGTTATGGAATTAAATGAGCTATTGACCGCATTCCGAAACATTTTATCCAGCAATTCTTTAGACAACATAGCATCTGTAGTCAAAAAAGCCAGCATAGTGGCCATGTTTGGGGCGATCATGCCGGCACCCTTGGCTATCCCGCCTATTATTACCTGTTTGCCCTGAATCACAAGTTTCACAGCCACCTGTTTGGGTACACTATCAGTAGTCAAGATTGCCTCAGCCGCAGCCAGACCACCCTCTTTATTTAGTGTAGACAGGGCATCCCGTATCCCTGCCTTTATTTTGTCCATGGACAGAAATGTTCCAATCTTCCCGGTAGAGGCAACAAGAATGGAATCCTCCGGGATATTTAAGAAAGCAGCTGTAATTTCTGCCATTGCTTGTGCATCCCGTATCCCCTGCTCACCTGTGGCACAATTGGCACAACCGCTATTGGCTACAATTGCATGAAATGCTGAGGCAGAGGCAAGATGCTGTTTTGAGACGCTAACCGGTGCTGCCTGAAACCTGTTAGATGTAAATACCGCAGCAGCAACACACGGCTCTTGCGAATAAATAATTGCCAGATCATTTCCAACTGTCTTTAACCCACAGCATACCCCGGCTGCTAAAAAACCTTTCGGGGCAGTGATACCGCCAGAGATTTGTTGTATATCCATACGCGTTTCCCCTTATATACTGAACAATCATGTAACCGTTCACACCTTCTATATGACAGTTGCAAGAAGAACAATCTTCGTGCTCCCGTGAACGGGGGCGGGAATGACAGCCTTCATGCCCCTGTGAACGGTTACACAATCATCAAGTTATCATGATTATTATATCAAACTTGTTAAGCATTGTCAATCTTTTTTACGACTTGCACGGTCAGTTTTTTATTGACATTATTGCAAAATCTTGATAGAATGTATGTAATATGCAGATACTATACGATATGGAGGAAAATAACCTTGAATATTGGTTCCTTACCCTTTGAAATTCCAATTAATGAATTGGATGAAAAGATTTCCAACCTTTTAGCAATAGATCCAAACGAGACAAGGGATGAAGTAATACAGCTTCAAGAAGAGTATGAGGGATTAATTAAAAAAATCTTCTTAAATCTTACCCCGTGGCAAAAGACACAGATTGCCAGACATATTCGCAGGCCATGTATTATGGATTACATTCCAAGGATATTTGATGAGTTTATTGAACTTCATGGAGACAGGCTAATTGGGGATGATAGGGCTATAATTACTGGTATGGCAAGATTTGCCAATGAAACCGTATTTGTTATTGCTCATCAGAAGGGGAAAGATACTACTACCAATATTGCTTGCAATTTTGGCATGCCCAACCCTGAGGGCTATCGTAAGGCAGCAAGGATAATGCGTCTTGCTGAACGATTCAAAAAGCCGCTTCTTACATTTATTGATACACCAGGTGCATATCCTGGCATAGAGGCAGAGGAAAGGGGACAGGGTGAGGCAATTGCCAGAAATCTTTTTATACTCTCCAGATTAAAAACACCTGTTATCGCTGTAATTATAGGTGAGGGCGGCAGTGGTGGGGCACTGGCTATTGGCGTTGCAGACAGGGTTATGATGCTTGAACATGCTGTATATTCTGTCATCTCTCCAGAAGGCTGTGCCGCTATATTATGGAATGATAAAACAAGGGTTGAAGAGGCAGCAGGCACCCTTCATTTAACTGCTAAAGATTTGTTAGAACTCCAAATTATTGACGAGATAATCTTGGAGCCATCTGGTGGGGCACATCGCAATCATGATGAAGCAGCTCAAAAGATTAAAAAAGCGATAAAAAAACACTTGAACAAGTTAAAGGCTATAGATATCCCTGCCTTGTTAGAGGAGCGATATGAAAAATATCAAAAGATGGGGAAATGGGGGGAAATGGGGGGAAATGG
>MNYI01000129.1 GCA_001873945.1 Candidatus Desantisbacteria bacterium CG2_30_40_21 | reverse complement strand
AGAGATTGCAGAGAAAGAAAAGAAATGATTTGAACTCTGCGAACTCTCTGCGTTCTCTGTGTTAAAGTTGATTGCACAGTTTGATAGCAATTCTCATTATGGCAAAACTTATGTTCAAAGGGGAATAAGGGAATAGAGGAGATGGTGTCGATTATCAACAGAATTGTCGGTAGGACAGGCATTTCTGCCTGTCCTGTTGCAGATGACAGGCAAGAATGCCTGTCCTACCGATTAATCTCCATATCTTCCCATTATCCATTTTACCATAATAAGAATTGCTGTTTTGTACCTCGTTTATTTTTTTATTGACAGAACCAGTTAGTTTGTGTTATAATTTATGGCAATAGCAAAGGAGGGTAATGATGACAAAGGTTGGCATTATTGGTTGTAAATTACGATGGGATATGGGTTGTCCCAGGTATAGCTCTCATGTAAGCTGCTTTTTGGCTTGCATGAATAAAAAAGGTGCATTCAGTAATCTGGAGGATCCAGTAGTTGTCTCATTTTGCTCATGCAATGGTTGCCCGGGTAAGGGCAGGTTTGAAAAAGCAGAGATTATGAAAAATGACCTCAAGGTGGATGTGATTATGCTTGCATCTTGCTGTTATAAACCACCTAAATGTACTAATATTGATCAAAGTGCAAGGGATATTGAGGAAAAGTTGAAAATAAGGGTGATAAGGGGTACGGTTACTGAGTCCTGCGGTGAAATGTCAAGTAAAAAATGAATCGATATTTAACTTTTCTGTCCCTGCAATTGGGGACAGAAATGGTGTCGAAGGTTAAATGGATGTAAAATGTTACAGGTTTTAATTAACCCAAGGTAAATGAATTAACATGATGGAGAAAATTCTCCAAATCAAATAAAAAAGTATTTAGCGATAGGCATTCACCCCCTATTAATAGATTTCGCAAGCGGAATAAATATAATTAACTTTGATTTAGCGAGGGGTAAATCGGGGGTAAATCGGGGACAGCGACCATTTTTCCCTTTGATTAAAGGAGCAATCAGTTCGGTAAACCCGATAAACCGGGGGGAAATAGGGCGCTGTCCTCATTTTCCCGATAACAAACAGTTAGCATTGATGATTGTTTGTCGTAAGGACAGGGCTTATCCCTGTCCGCAAACAGGTTACTGATTACATCGACACAAGGAGATTAGATGAGAATTGAAGAAATCATTTGGCTCAGAGAGGTAGTAGATAAACTCATTTCCAAACATGGTGTTGAAACCTATGAGGTTGAAGAAGTACTTAACGGCAAGCCAAAGATTCGTTTTGTTGAGAAGGGGGACAGAAAAGGTGAGGAGGTGTATCTTGCATTGGGGCAGACAGATTCGGGAAGATATCTGGCTGTCTTGTTCATTTACAAGCAGACCAAAAAAGCATTAATTTTAAGTGCCAGAGATATGGCAGAAAAGGAGCGGAAACAATATGGCAAGAAGTAGAACAACGCACATGCCAAAATTTAGTTCTCTTGACAAGTTAGCCGAGTTTTTTGAGACTCACGATATGGGTGAATATTGTGATGCTCTACCCGAGGTTCGCTTTGACATTGACATCAAAAGGAGAACACACATTTTTGCTCTTGACGAAGACTTGGCTGAAAAAGTAACTACGATTGCACAGGTAAAGCAAATACCATCCATCAAACTCATTAATGAGTGGTTGAGGGAAAAGATTTCAGAACAGGCAAAGGTTGCAGCATAAGTTGTTGATTGTAGGGACAGAGCCTGCCCCTGCGAAGGCAGGGGGCTCGTCCCTGTCCGCAAAACGCACCGAATGATTGCAACAGTTGCAACCAAAAGACGGACACCCACAAGGGGATGTCCCTACGGGGAGTGTGTTGCCCTTCGCTACAATATTAAACCTAAGGAGGGTATAACTCATGTTAAGAAGTATCGGGGAAAATGGGGACAGCACCCTATTTTTAGAAGAAAAAATAGGGTGCTGTCCCCATTTCCCCCCCGATAAGATATATGTCCACAGATTACACCAAGGAGGTAAATTAAATGATTGCTCTTAAAGATGAAATAACAATGGAACTGGAAAAAATTCCGCAAGACAAGTTTGCAGAGATTTATGATGTTATACATTTCTTTAGACTCGGAATAGAAAATGAAAGGAAGGTAGTAACAAGAAAAGAATGGGGACAGGCATTCTTGCCTGTCATCTGCAACAGGACAGGCAGAAATGCCTGTCCTACCGACAATTCTGTTGATAATCGACATCATCTCCTCTATTCCCTTATTCCCCTTTGAACATAAGTTTTGCCATAATGAGAATTGCTGCCCTGACCCCCTTTAGTGAAGGTGGAATAAGCTAAAAGTGAAAAGCAGTGGTGGCAAAAGCATCTCGTGCAGTTATTAGCGAACCTGTTGGTTCACACTACTTTTCACTTTATCACCGCTATCTTGCCCATAGCCTTATCCTTGCCATTGGTCATAAGATAAATATATATCCCGCTTGCCACTCGTTGGTTATCATTGTTTCTGGCATCCCATTTCCATTTGCCGTCCGGTGCAGGCACACTTTCATCTCGTACCAGTTCTCCGGCAATATTGTATATTTTTATATCTACCATACCTATGGTGGGCAGCCCTTCAATGGCAATCTTTTCACTGGTCCCAATAATCAATGGGTTGGGATATGCTTTGACATTAATAAATCTATCGCTAAGCGGCTTTAGACTGACCCCAAGGCTGGCATTGTTGGAGACAATATTTATTGCCCCACTCGGACTTAACACCTTTGTTTCTCGATTATCGACAGTATTAAATTCAAATGTTATCCCTGATGTCCCCACTGCCTTTGCCCGAAAGTTGATGGTGGCTAAAACCCCTGCCCCTGATGATACACCTGAGAGTAGATATGATGTAAAATCTATCACACCTGTTTGATTGTCCGTCTGATTCTTTATCACCCCTGACCCGGCTGGAAAATCACCAGTACCAATCTGCACACCTGATATACTTGAATCTGCATCAACTACCTCCAGAACCTCCGGGTTGAATGCAAGGTGGAGTTCTGCCACAGTCAGATCTTTAATATTTGCCACTCGTACCTTGACTGTGAAGACATTGTTTACCACTGGATTGATGGAACAGGGTTCAATGCTCAGAGAGGCAGTGTCAATCAAAACAGGGAGGCCGTCAACCGGGACGGTTGACCTACTAATGAAAGGTGCCAGCCCCTTGCTCATCATCCCATAGTTATGACGCAGGCTAAGTAGGTCATAGCCATTGATATAACCATCTGGTCTGAAGTCAGCCTCAGGATTCCAGTTAATTTCACCCTTCATCGAACCAAATGCCCCACGAAGAGCCAGCAGGTCGTAGCCATTTACTGCCCCATCATTATTAGCATCCCCTGCAAGCAAAGAGATGGTGCCAATATCTACTTGTCCATTCTCAACAACTACAATTTCACTCCTTGTCGCAGGACTGGCACCAGGAATATCAGCAGTGAGTGTATATATTCCAGGGGCTATGCCGGAAAAGCAGAAGTAACCTGCCTTATCTGCCCAGACACTTCCAATGCCATTCAGGGTTACAATAATCTGATCCGTAAAGAAAAGACTGTTTGCCTCCAGCATACCTACAACCCCTTTCAAACTGCCGCCGCTGCCAGATGCTTTTACCGTGGCTGTTGCCATGTTTATGGGTATTGCCAGATGATTATCCAGCAGCTTTGTCTCCTGATTTTTAACAGCATCGCGGCTAAAGGCAATGGTTGCTGTACCACCTCGTATAGATTTGAAGATAATGGTGGCAACCGTACCATTGCCTGTGGCTGTCCCAAGAAGAAGGTTTGCGGTAAATGAGATAAGCCCTTTGTTATTGTCAACCGTATTCTTAATAATATCTGCCCCACCGGGAAATTCTCCACCCCTGATTTGTATTCCATCTAATATCGAATCGCTATCTATCACCTGCAACAACTGTGGGTTAAACAAAAGATGAGTCTCTGCCACGGTCAGGTCAGTAACATTCTCTGCCACAATATCCATGAAGAATATATCACCCGCAGCAACATTGATTACAGAGGGGGAAAGCCTGAGTGTACTGCCAGAAGTGGTTGTGGATGGTGGGGTTGTTGTTCCTGAGGTTATAAATATGGTGCATGGAATCTGATTGCCAACTCCATCCCTTAAATCAACAGTCTCAAGGACTATAACCATATTTGGCTCTGTTATTCCCTCTGAGGTAACTATGCTGGTGATGTTCAATAGATTACCTGCTGGTATCGTTGCCCCAAGCACGGATAAGGATATGTCTACCTTGCCGGTTTGAGTATTAACCTGAGGAAAAAAGAGCGAAGAAAGTCCGGAAAGGGCAGCACCTGGGGTAATGCTACCAACATTTATATTGCCAATATCATAACGGAAGATTAAATGTGCTCCAATCAGCTTATCAGTACCAGTAACAGAGATGTTGGTGGAAATATTATTGCCAGATATAGTTGACTCCATCTTGACAACTGCCAGGCTGCTTGTTGTTGCCGGAGGAACAAGAGGGATAAGCGGCAGATCAAGGAAGGTGTTTGTCCCGGTAATGGTTATTGTGCTGGTTGCCAGTTGATACCCATCCTTGCTCAAGCCGATGATATGTGTGCCGGCAGGGACATTGCTTAAGACACATGGTGTTGTCCTGTTTGTTGAAGTGCCATCAAGATAAACCATTGCCCCGCTGGGCGTAGAGGCAAGGGAAATAAAGCCAGATAAAACAACGCTCATGGATACAGCCTGTTCCTGAGAAATGATGGCTGTGCCCTTCCATGATTGATACCAATCCCTTGTCAGGGCAATAGTATGCGTGCCTGGTAAAACACTCAAGACACATGGGGTAAACTTATTTGTATCTACACCGTTCAGAGAAACCCTTGCCCCTGATGGAATAGTAGTCACAGAAAGTGAGCCATGGATGGTTGGTAGCCCCTGATATTCAACCCCCCAACAGGGAGAATAATCATTGTTCAGGCTATCCATTACTATCCGTCGATTTTTTCCATCCATGCCAATCATGGCTATGCTGCTTTTTCCAGTATCCATCTGACTGCAAAAGACAAGCATATTGCCATCCGGAGAAAAGGTAGGCGAAACATTCTTGTTTAAGTCATTGGTAACCATTATCTGATTTGTGCCATCAGTATTCATCAGATAAATATCAGAATTGCCATCCCTGTCCGAGGCAAAGGCAAGCTTTGTTCCATTTGGAGAAAAACAAGGGGTGGTATTGAATCCTGTGTTATCTCCTGTCAGCCTCAAAGGTGTTATAATCAATGAGGTATTCAAGGAATAAATATGTCCATTTGAGGCAAAGGCAATGGTTATTCCATCCGAAGAAAAGTTGAGCGAAGAGACACTACTCAAATTTTCTGTAAGCTGGGTTACCCCACTACCATCACTATTCATCAGAAAGATATTTGTCCCCAAGCAATAGGCAATTTTTTTCCCATCCGATGAAAAGACCGGTGTGTACTCATTAATTGGTGTATTGGTCAATTGCATCTGGCAGGTACCATCAATATTCATCAGGTAGAGTTCATCATTCCCCTCACGGTCAGAAACAAATACCACCCTTGAGCCATCGGGTGATAATGATGGATCACGGTCATTGGCAGGATTATTAGTCAATCTCGCCAGACCGCTTGAGTCCGGATAGATGCTGCATATCTCCGGATTACCATATTCGCCAGACACAAAGACTATGCGTCCACCACTTGCCCCTATCGGGAAAAGCTCCATGTTCAGGGTTATCGTTTTGCCTTCTATGGCAATGGTTGCCTCTTTGGTCAAAACTTTTACCCCATACTCAGGCGGGGCACTACACCGCAAAAGATAATTCCCGCCAGCAAGCCCAGCGAAAGTATATTGTCCATTGGCATCTGTCAGGGTTGAGGCAATTACCACCCCATCTTGAAGTACCTCAACTAATGCCTTTGAGATGGGGGTATCTGAAGAAGGCTGTAGGGCAATCCTATCTGTGGCACTCGTGGCGGTTGTGTCAGCCTTTCCGTCATCCTGTAGCATCGCAAGCAAGTCTTTTGTCGAAATGGCATCAGTAGCTGTGTCAGCAGAAACAGCCGTAACTTCCATCACCGGTGTCCCCTTTGTGTCCTTTGCGTCTCCGTGTGAGACATCCGGTGCCTTCTTCACCGCAACAACCCCAAAGGCACTACTAACCTTCCCGGAAATATTCCCTGACCCCACATTCCCTGGTGCCCAGGATGGTTGACAATCATTGGCATTATTATTGGTCAGCCGCATTTGGCCAGAGCCATCAAGGGTCATGCTATATATTTCATTTGAGCCATCCCTGTCAGAGGTAAAGGCAATTCGTTTCCCATCTGGTGAATAAGACGATACTGCATCACTTCGAAAGCTTTGGGTTAATCTGGTAATGGTTCGAGAGAATAGATTAAATACGAAACCCTCTTGATTATTGACTGTAGTATCCGTTCCAGTAAAGGCAATCGTCTCCCCATCAGGTGAAAACACTGGTTCTGACTCCTGTAATGAACCATCTGTCAGGCTGACAGAATTACCCCCATCCTGAACAGGGACGAGGAATATCTTATTATCCCTGACAAAGACAATTCGTGTCCCATCAGGAGAAAATGCAGGAGATTTACCAGTAAGATTGGACTCAAGCCTTCTCTGTCCTGTTCCATCAATATTCATTACCATAAATTCGTCGTTACTGGAAAAGATAATTTGCCCATCATTGAATGAAAAGGATGGGGATTGATTATCCCTTGTGGAATAGGTCAACCTCTTCTGGCCTGTCCCATCAGCCTCCATAATATATATCTCATTATTGCCTGTCCTATCAGATACAAAAACAATTTCCCTGCCGTCATAAGAAAATTCAGGGGCATAATTATTAAAACCACCATAGGTTAATCTGGTCTGATTGGTGCCGTCGCCATTCATCACAAATATCTCACAACTTCCAGTTCGTTGGGAAACAAAGGTAATCTTGCCGCCCTTAGAGCCAATGGGAATGATTCCAAAATCTACGACACTCGTAGCCTGATCTTTTTTGATCACGATTGATTCCTTAATCCAACCAGTGGCATAACCAGTGGCACTAATACGCAAACGATAAGTGCCAGGGGTTAATCCAAATATCGTGTACTTGCCAGTTGGCCCAGAAGATGCAGCACCAGCTACCATTATTCCTTGAACCGCCTCTATCCTTGCCCCAAATACAGTCTCCATGCTACAAGCAGAGGTAACCGTACCGGCAATACTTGCTTGACCATACCCGCCAGGGACCCAGGACGGCTCCATGCTGTCCAGATTCATGATAGGGCTTAAGTGATCATTTGGCTCAAGGTTAATTAATGGATACAACCCTTCTCCATTTAAGTCCATCACATATATTCTCTTAAACCCATCCCTATCGCTACAAAAGGCAATCCTATTCCCATCCGGGGAAAATTGTGGGTCATAATCATTAGCAGGGTGATTGGTT
>MNYI01000198.1 GCA_001873945.1 Candidatus Desantisbacteria bacterium CG2_30_40_21 | reverse complement strand
TATACTCAAGTGGGGCATAAATTGCGATTTTTTCGGTGAGAATTAATCAAGGAGAGCAATGGCGCGCAAGGTGAGCAATAGTGTACTATTGCGAACCTGAACAACACAGCTATCGTTGATTAAGACCAGCGAAAAACGCAATTTATGCCCCACTTGAGTATATATGCAATATCCAATCCTTTTTTACTTCCCGCTCCGTATTATTGTTGTGTCAACCTTAAAATGACGGATACGCCGGTAGGACAGACATTACTCCCTCTCCTAATTGGGAGAGGGACGGGGTGAGGGTTCAACCTTGTCTGTCGTTTATCTCAAGCGGACAGATGAGTCAGGCAAGAATGCCTGACCTACCGACTATAGAAATTTTATCCGACACTTGAGACTTGACGCGACAATTATCTGTAAGTGGCTTTTTCTCCGGCACACCTGTCCTTCTTGGATATTCAGCAGGCGTTTGTTTTGTCTTTACCACCCTTATCAATACCCGCTTGCTGCTGCCAGAGGGGATCCCTCCGTCCGGCAATACTACGGCACTGACATCCTCAATCTCTCCCCCAAGCATTTGGATGACAGGTTCTGCATCCCTTGCCTCAATCTCCCCTGCCTGCCCCTTCATAGCCAGAAAATATCCGTTTATTTTTACCAATGGCAGACAGTATTCAGCCAAAATGTTCATTTTTGCTACAGCTCTGGAAACAACGAGGTCATATGCCTCTCGATGCTCTTTGAACTGTCCATATTCCTCTGCCCTTCCATCTAATATCTCAAACTCACAATTTAATTTACTCCGCAGTTTATAAAGAAAATTGAGATGCTTTTGACTGGCATCCACTACGGTTAATCGAATTTCTGGTGAATATATTTTTAGCGGCACACCGGGGAACCCTGCTCCGCTTCCCACATCAAGTACCCTCATCCCAGGGATTAGATTTACAGCCATTACGCAGCTAAGGGAATCCAAAAAATGTCTGGTTATTATTTCCTCCTCATCATGAATTCCTGTGATATTCACCTGTTGTACCACTTGCACAAGCAAGGCAAGATAGGACATAAACTGCTCAATCTGGGTTTTGCTTAA
Source organism: Candidatus Desantisbacteria bacterium CG2_30_40_21 (assembly GCA_001873945.1). Lineage (GTDB taxonomy): Bacteria > UBA9089 > CG2-30-40-21 > CG2-30-40-21 > CG2-30-40-21 > CG2-30-40-21. The sequence goes on along the minus strand of MNYI01000198.1, from coordinate 26,009 downwards.
GGCAATCCCCATTTGAGTTGCCCATTGTTTTAATTCTTCAGCAGTGCGTGTTATTGACAAATAATTATCCTCTTTGTGAGATATACGAGGGCGGATTTGAAACCCGCCACCACAGGCAGCATGTGTTATTGACAAATAACTACTGCCGCGTCAAGCCTCAAGTGTCGGATAAAGTTCCTATAGTCGGTAGGACAGACATTCTTGTCTGTCGTTTATCTCAATCGGACAGATGAGACTTGACGCAACACTACTCATCTATGTTTATTTCTCAATCTTTCCAAGTAAAATCATCAACACCGAGATATCACTCACTCGAACACCTGATACCCTGTGAAACCTGCCCCAAGGGAAACAGGTTTTATCGGGATGAGTTTTTCCCTTGTCTCACAAGCCTGTCCCCCGTTTTGACTCCTAAGTTTCTTCTCTCAGCACAACAACATCTGCATAGGATGAAGGGTACGATTAAAAGGGTTCAGCACAAGACCCAGAATCTCTAAGGTAACTACACCTAATAGTGCTTCATCGCCTTCTTCACCCAAAATCACTGGTGTGTGAGCTTCTCCTTGGGAGAAGGTAACAAAAGCCTCTGATACTGACCTTTCAATTGTGGTACCATCAGCAAGGGTAAAGGACAACTTTCGCTTAGATTCCAATCCAATTGCTTCCCATATAACTTTGGGTAGGAGTGAATATGTTGCTCCACTGTCTACTAAAAATTTTACATTTTCTTCTTTACCTGATAATCCTCTAACAAGCCCTTCAATATAAGTAACACCCATAATTTTATTCTCCTCTTTTCTTAGCGTAATCGTTCACGAAACGCTAAAAGACATTTTGTTACCTTTTTCTCTTCTCAATCTCTCCAAATAAATCATCAACACCGAGATATCTGACACCCGAACCCCTGATACCCTTGAAGCCTGACCAAGGGAAACAGGTCTTATTGAGATGAGCTTTTCCCTTGTTTCACGAGACAAGGCAATGACCGAAGAATAATCAAAATCTGTCGGAATCAGCCAGTTTTCCATTCGCTTGAAATCCTCGATATGAGCTAACTGCCTTCTTATATATCCCTCATATTTTACCTCTATCTCTACCTCTTCCTTTATTTCTGATGACAATTCCTGTTGAGGCATTTCCGTTCTCAAACTACAAAAACACTCAATATCCTCATACAGTATCTCTGGTCGTCTTAGAAGTTGGGCAAGGGAGCAGGATTCTTTCAAGCCACTCAGCTTTTCTCCCATCTGACTGGAAGCTATTTGAACAGGCATAATTATAATTTGCTCCAATCTCTTCCGTTCTTTGGCTATAGCAGACTTCTTCCTCACCAACCCCTGATATTGTTCCTCTGTTATCAATCCAAACCCATATCCATACCCCATCAGCCTTTGATCCGCATTATCATGACGCAAGAGCAATCTATACTCTGCCCTTGAGGTAAACATTCTATACGGCTCTTTTGTTCCCTTTGTGACCAAGTCATCTATCAGGACACCGATATAGGCTTCAGACCTTTTGAGAATAAATGGCTCCTGTCCCCTGATTTTTAAGACAGCATTTATTCCAGCCATAATCCCTTGTCCCGCAGCCTCTTCGTATCCAGAGGTGCCATTTATCTGTCCAGCAAGATACAGTCCCTCAATCAACTTTGTTTCAAGGGTAGGTTTAAGCTGGGTTGGGAAAACAAAATCATACTCTATGGCATATCCAGGACGAAGTATTTTAACCTCTTCCAGTCCATGAATAGTCCGCAACATTTTTAATTGAATATCTTCAGGTAGACTGGTAGAGAGTCCATTCAGGTAAAGTTCATCTGTATCGTAGCCTTCCGGCTCAATAAATACCTGATGACTTATCTTTTCTGGAAACTTAACAATCTTATCCTCAATAGAAGGGCAATATCTTACCCCGGTTCCCTGAATCTTTCCACCATAAAGCGGAGAAGAATCAAGATTGTTCTGGATTATATTATGAGTTGATAACGCCGTATGAGTAATATAGCAAGGAATCTGCTCTCTAGCTATTTTTTCAGTAGAAAAAGAAAATGGTACTGGTTCTGTATCCCCGTTTTGAATCTGAAGTATAGAAAAATCAACAGTTTTTCTATCTATCCTCGGGCTGGTTCCGGTTTTTAATCTCCCCATGGATAATCCCAAATTCTTGAGAGAATTTGACAATCCTGATGAGGCAAGTTCTCCTGCCCTGCCACCAGAAAAAGAAGCATTCCCTACATGAATTAATCCATTCAAGAAGGTACCGGTAGTAATAATCAGGGCGCCTGTAGAATAACAATCACCTGTTTGTGTTTTTATAGCCACAACCCTTGACCCATCAACAAGTATTTCTTCCACCATTGCTGATTTTACATCCAAATTTTTTTGTGATTCCACCGCACATCTGGCTGCAAGCTGGTATTGCTTTCTATCTGCCTGTGCCCTGAGGGATCTAACGGACGGCCCTTTTTTGGTATTAAGCATTCTAAACTGAATACCTGTTTTATCGATAATCAATGCCATCTCACCGCCAAGGGCATCTATCTCCCGGACTATCTGACCCTTAGCCAGCCCGCCTATTGCCGGATTACAGGACATTTGTCCAATGGTATCAATATTCATGGTTAATAAAAGGGTTTTTATTCCCATTCTGGCAGATGCCAAAGCTGCTTCGCACCCAGCATGTCCCCCCCCAACAACGATTATATCATACACCTGATTTTATTCCATCCTTTTCATTTATTGTTTCGAGCAGAGCAAGTTAATCATCACTTCATGGCAATAGAGAGAGTCGACTTATTTTCTCTTGTAATCCTAATTAAAAATCGTAGAGCTTCATTCACCGACTCAGTATCTTGGAACACCTTTGCTACATCTGGCTCTAAACGGATGGATTCACCAAATTTATTCCTCCCATGGCCAACCTTTCTCACGCACAAGCTCTTCAAATCATACTCTGGACGAAGATCGTCCTCCATTACTGCCTTAACCCTCTTCATAAGTTTTTCGCTCCTTTCGTGTTGCTTCTCTTGCACTAATCAAACGAATTGCATTTTCCTGTTCCGTATATGATACAATTAACAGATGATTCTGCTGCGATTGTCCAATGAAAATATATCGCTGCTCATTATAGGAATGATCAGGATCGTAAAAATCAATGTAGAGCGGATCATCGAAAACGGTTTTTGCTTCATCAAATGATATCCCATGCTTTGACAAATTAGCCACTGCTTTGTTTTCATCCCACATAAATTTCATAGACATAAGAATACCGCCATTTATGAGTAAAATTACAGCATGTTTTAATAGTTTACCTTTTCTCACTTGATATATAAATACTTCATCAAGTATACACTTATTAATACATTTTTGCAAGAAAAATTTTAATTGACCTGAGAAGAAATTAATGATATAATGTCATCATTCAATTATCAGCAATATAATGCCGATAACAACTATGGATTAAACATTTATAAACAAGGAGGATATTATGGAAAAGGGAAAGTCTATCAAAGTTGAACAGGAAACCAGCTGGTTCAAGGAACATGAACAGGAATTAATAGAAAAGGCAAAGGAAAAGAAGAAGATAGAAGAAACAGATGCCTTGAAAAAAGCTCACTATATGCACTGTCCAAAGTGTGGTCATATGCTTTGCGAGTTTATGATAGAGCACATTTCCTTAGACAAATGTGAAGGGTGTGAGGGGATATGGCTTGACCGTGGAAAATTGGACGGACTCATGAAGCATTCAGAGAAGAAAAAAAACAACTTCTTTACGCAGTTGTTTTCTCATAGCTGATTGGACACAAGCAATCATTTTCCGCAGAATATGCTGAGAATGTGGGATTTGTGATTTGGGATGTAGGGCAATTATCTTTCTCCGCATCTTTGTGTGCTTTCCACAAACAGCCTATAGGAGGCAATTATGAGAGAATTACTAATACTTCTTCAAAGTCGAAGCAAGATGGTGTTTATTGTTAGCTCTTCCGTCTTGTTGATATTGCTAATTGCATGGATAAACAGGATATCCATTTCATACACCATGGTTATAGGTATAATTTTTCTTACCTGTTTGATAAATGGCATATTTTTCATGTTTATTAGACAAAAATTGTGGCTTGAGTTGATAAAGCATATTCAGCCTGTTATAAATATCTTGATGATAACCATTGGTATTCATTATACTGGCGGCATAGAAAGTATATTTGTTTATTTGTATTTAATGGTGATTACTGGAGAATCCATCCGTATGGGGATAAAAAGAGGGTATGTGTTTACAGCCTTTTCTTTGCTATGTTATGGAATAGTACTTGCTTTGGAATTTGCAAATATTATTCCACATATTCACACCTCTAATTTTTTTGCTGTGGATGCCTTTAAGAATATTCCTTTCTTTATTCTTACCTATACGGCAATAATTGCCTTTTTGGTTGCTTTCTTGAGCGGCTATCTTTCCTTGGTTGTTCGTGACATCATCAAGATAAAGGATGAGGAATTAACCCTTGCTGCTCAAAATATCCTGACAACCACAAATCTTCTTCAGGCAATATTTGATAATATGAGCGATGGGGTTATTGGTATTGATGATAGTTTGACAATTTTATCGGCAAATGCAGCTATCAAGAATCTGCTTTGCAAACAGGCAGAGGATATAATTAACAAGCCTTTGAATCAAATCTTTTCAGACATACCCCTGATTAACACCATAGAAAATGCCCTGAAAAAAGGAAGCTCTGTTTCTTACCAGATGAATATTCTGCCCAAAGAGAAAGAACCCATATCCCTTCTGGTAAAGATAGCACCCCTCAAGAACGGTAATTCTTTTTCAAGGGTAGTTATGATTTTTCAGGATATATCATTAGAAAAAAGATTCTCTGCTGCCAAAACAACCCTTCTTTCTAACCTTTCCCATGAATTAAGAACACCATTGACCTCTATTAAGGCATATACCGAGATACTCTTAGAAGAAGAGACTAAAGAAAAAAGCAAAGAATTTTTACAAATTGTTTCTGATGAGGCTGATAGGTTAAATAGCCTGATAGATAATTTTATAAGCTTTGCCAAAATGGAATTCAAGACTCTTAATCTGAGAAAAGAAACAGTGAATGTCTCAAGATTGATAGATAAATTAATTCCATCTTGTAGTGATAAGGGTCTGTCACAAAATAAAGCGGCAACCGAATGTAACAGTTATATAGAAAAATTGGCTAAAGAAAAAGACATCCTTCTTTCTTGTGAGATACCTGATAATGATTTGACTGTTTTTATTGATTATCATCAAGTCAAAAAAGCTATTGAGCATATCTGTGAAAATGCGATAAAGTTTACCCATCAAAATGGAAAAATAATGGTTTCCGCTAAAAAACATTTCGAAAATGGGGCAGCACCTCTGCCAGTAGTTGAGATCAGGGTAACAGACACAGGGATAGGGATTGATCCTGCCAACCATACGAGAATATTTGAGCCTTTTTATCAAGTAGATTCATCAGCCACAAGAAGTGCAGACGGTATGGGAATGGGCTTGGCATTGGCAAGGGGTATTATCGAGGGACATGGTGGGGAAATATTTGTAGAAAGTCGTCTGGACAAGGGGAGTACATTTGTTATTACCCTGCCTGCCGAAGAAAGGAGATAAAATGAAAGCATTCTTACAAGAGGCAATAAAGGCTGTTAACGCAGATTATATTGAAATACGGATTGAGGAAATACTCAGAACCAGAGTAGACTTCGTAGGCAAGGAATTGGAGCAAATAGGTACAGTTGAACAAAGAGGTGGCTGTGTGCGAGTATTGAATAATGGTGGCTGGGGTTTTGCCTCATTTAACAATATCGATAACCTGCAAAAGAATATTCAGAAGGCATTAAGTATGGCACAGATGGTTCAGAATTCCGGGGCAAAACTTACCCCGGTGGATCCGATTATAGCTGAATACCTGATTAGATGGGGCAAGGATCCTACACTTATTCCTTTACTTGAGAAACAACAGCTGTGTGAATCGTATAATCGCATGATACGAGATGCCACTAAGGTTCAGACCTCAAGTGTCAGATACAGGGACATTGCCCTCAAAAAATACCTGCTGACCTCTGAGGGAACATACATCTCACAACAAGGCATTTTTTGCGGCATAAACATGGCTGCCATTGCTAAGGATGGAAACAATATCCAGCAGGCTCATTTCAGCACAGGTGATTTTCGAGGTTATTCACAGGTGGAAGGGCTTGAGGATAAGGCTGAGGGTGTAGCAAAAAGGGCAGTTGACCTGTTATCAGCAGAACAAATCTCTGGTGGGAAGTATACCGTTGTTATTGACCCGAAACTGTGTGGTGTTTTTGTTCATGAAGCCTTTGGTCACCTTTCCGAAGCGGATTTTTTATATGAAAATCCACACCTGCAGGGATTGATGCCTTTGGGAGCAAGGTTTGGTACAGATGATTTATCCATAGTTGACTTTTCCGGATTAGAGGGAGAGGCAGGGTATTATCCTTATGATGATGAGGGTGTGCCAGGGACAAAGACATATCTTATCAAGGACGGAATATTATCTAATCGGCTACACTGTCGGGAAACAGCTGCCATGATGAATGAACCGTTATCCGGTAATGCCAGGGCAATAGATTATTCCCATGAGCCAATTGTCCGCATGTCAAACACATACCTTGAACCAAGAGATTGGACATTTGAGGAAATGTTTAGCGATATTTCTTCTGGTATCTATGCTAAGGGTGCCATAGGGGGGATGACTAACTGTGAAATGTTTACATTTTCAGCAGAAGAGGCATTTTTGATTGAAAATGGCAAGATAACAAAACCATTGCGGGATGTTGTCCTGACCGGAAATGTTTTTGAAACCTTGGCTAATATTGATGCCATTGGAAATGATATGGTATTTTATGGTGGGCTTGGCGGTTGCGGCAAGGCAGGACAAAGCCCTCTTCCTGTCTCAACAGGTGGACCACATATCAGGGTTCAAGATATAACAATCGGTGGCAGGTAAGAATGCGGAAACATATCATAGAATATTATTTCTTGAAGATTCTTGAAACAATATTTAGCTTGTTTCCCCTTGGAATTTCCAGAAGAATAGGGGCATGCCTTGGAATGATCGCCTATCTTGTTGATCGCTCACATCGCCTCGTTGCCAAAGAAAACCTTTGTGCAGTATTCAGGGATAAAAAATTACAAGAGATAACGACGATTATAAGAAGGGTGTATGTCAACCTTGGTCAAAGTCTGGCTGAATTTTTCTATATCCCCTGGATAAACAAGGATTTTGTAAATAAGTTCGTTGAAATAAAGGGAAAAGAGCATCTGGATAAAGCCCTGTTGCAGGGAAAAGGAGTAATTAATGTTATTGGACACTTTGGCAACTGGGAATTGATAAACCCTGTCTACCGTGTCTTTAATTATCCCTTAACAGCTGTTGCCTATCCGCAAAACAATAAATTAACAAATGAGGTAATCAATCAATATCGAACCTCTTCCGGGGCAGTGATTGTCAGCAATGATGAGCCTTATAAAAACCTTGTTGGTATCCTGGGAAAAGGTGGTCTTCTTGCCCTTGTAGCTGATCAGGATGCTGGAAGTCATGGAATATTTGTTGATTTTCTCGGCAAGCAGGCATCCACAGCAAAGGGTCCAGCAATATTAGCCTTAAGAACACAAGCTCCAATAATTGTTACCTGTCTGATAAGAAAGGGACGGAATTATCAGATGCTCATCTCTGAGCCTCTTAAAGTTGTCAAAACAGATAATTGGAAAGAGGATGTCCTGATAAATACAAAACTCTGGTGCAAGGTGTTGGAGGATTATATCTATCAATATCCTGACCAGTGGTTCTGGCTTCACAGGAGATGGAAGACGGAGAAACAATAAAATGCAACATATACTACTTATTTCTTATGATTTCCCTTCCTATAAAAGTGAATCTGCTTATCGAGCAGCAGGCTGGATAAAGCATCTGCCCTCCTTTGGCTGGGATGTGTCCATTTTGACTGTAGATAATAGGGAGGAACAGCGTCCGAATGTTTGCCAGGTAAAGCCAGGCAGGTTTCCATGGATACCTGAAACAGCAGAAAAGACAGACCTCTCACCCTTTCCCTCTCCCAACAGGAAAGGGGGAATAGTAAAAAAACTACTGTCTGGATGTCTTATTCCAGATAAAGAAGTTTTATGGATTCCAAATGCCATTCGGAAGATAAAAGAGATTATAGGAAAACAAAAGATTGATTTGATTTATACCGTTGCTCCTCCGTATTCTATTGGGTGGCTTGGATATCAAGCATATTGTCAAACAGGAATTCCCTGGATAGCAGATATAAGAGAAAACTGGGTTGGCACAAAAAAACATGGCATATTCTCTCAATTTTACAAAAATATAGAAAAAAAGATGGAAGAAACCATCATTAAAAATGCAAGACGAACCATTTCTACCTCTAAGGAATGGTGTCAATTTTTTTATGAGAAATACCCGTTCTGGGGAAGGGATAGATTTGTTTGCATTCCTGATGGATATGATCGGGAAGAGCTGGAAATTGATGATATAACGGATAGATTGGATGATAAATTAAGGCTTATTTATCTTGGAGAGATAAATAAAGATACAACACATCGACACCTTTTAAGGGCAATAAAGGAATTGCTGAAAAACAACCCATCTCTTGAAGAGCTGTTACGGATTGAATTTGTTGGAAACATGGATGAAGAACACCAGCATATTATTTCTGAATTCTCTCTTGAGAATATCTGTTCTTATATTGAAGACCCATCTGGTAAGGAAGGGATAAAACAGCTGCTTACAGCTGACTTGGGAATAATTATTGCTGATAAAGAGAGAAGCATTCCGCAGGCAATATATAAGCATATTGGTGCTATGAAACCAATCTTAGGGTTGAGTGATAAAGGAGCAGTGGAAAATCTTATAAAGAAAGAAAAACTTGGTTGGGTTGCCCAATTTTCTTCTATACCAGAAATTAAATCTGCCTTGCAGATGATTATTGGCTGCTATAAAAAAGGTGTCTTAAAGCCAAATTATCCTTTAGAATTGAGCATAAAATACGAAAAGAAAGAAATTACCCAAAGACTGACAGATGTTTTCGATAAAGTGCTGAATGAGAAACCAGATGACGATTATTCAACCAGACAAAAGTTTGGATATCGAGGGAATTTGTAGGTATTCAGGTCGTGTAATAAAATTAAACATAACCGTTCACGGGGGCAAGAAGATTGTCCTTCTTGCGGCTGTCATTTAGAGGGTGTGAACGGTTACAATTAAACAAAGGAGCGTGAATCATGATCAAAGTAAAACGAGTATTGATAAGTGTTTCAGACAAGACAGGCTTGATACCGTTGGCAGGATTCTTAACAGAGATGGGCTGTGAAATCCTTTCTACAGGCGGTACAGCCACAATGTTAGCTGAGGCTGGATTTGATATCATTCCAGTTTCTGATGTTACTCATTTCCCGGAGATGTTGGATGGTCGGGTAAAAACCCTTCATCCAAATATCCATGGCGGAATCCTTGCCCAGCGGACTCCACAACACCTGAGCCAGCTTAAGGAGCATTCCATTACACCAATAGATTTGGTTGTGGTTAATCTATATCCATTTGAGGCAACGGTTTCTAAGCCCAATGTTTCTCTTGAAGAGGTTATTGAAAATATTGACATTGGCGGTCCAACCATGATTCGAGCAGCAGCCAAGAACAATAAATTCGTTGGGGTAATTGTTAATCCAGCCAGTTATAAAGAGTTAATTCTCACCATGCAGGGGAATAATAACTGCATCCCTGAAGAGATAAGTTTTAAGTGGGCAGTTGAGGCTTTTACCCATTGTGCTGCCTATGATACAATTATCTCTCAATACCTTTATCAGCAAATTCCAGATGCCCCTGAATTTCCAGAGATATTGAACCTTACCTATCGAAAACACCAAGTGTTAAGATATGGAGAAAATCCTCATCAAAATGCAGCCTTTTATCATCAGGTAAGTAATACTAAGCCATGTGTTGCTACTGCCCAGCAGATTCACGGCAAGGAGCTTTCCTTCAACAATATCCTTGATTTGAATTATGCCATAGAGCTTACAAAGGAGTTTAAGGATATACCTGCTTGTATAATTATTAAACACAATACCCCATGTGGTGTGGCAATATCCAAAAATCAGGCAGATGCCTATCAGCTTGCCTTTGAATCTGATACTGTCTCTGCGTTTGGGGGAATTGTTGGGTTTAATGAATGCGTGACCACGGATACAGCCAAAAAATTGGCAAATATTTTTCTGGAGGCAGTTGCTGCCCCAGATTATGAGACAGAAGCACTTGAGATATTAAAAGCCAAAAAAGATTTACGAATTCTCAAGATTAATTCACCAAAGCTGGGTCCAGCATTGGCTGAGATTGACATGAAAAAAACCGTGGGCGGATTATTGGTTCAGAATCGAGACCTCAAGCAGGTGTTGCCAGAACAACTCAAGGTGGTTACGCAAAGAGTGCCAACAGAAGAAGAAATTGCCACCCTGCTGTTTGCATGGAAGGTATGCAAGCATGTCAAATCAAATGCCATTGTGCTTGCTCAACCGGGTAAAACGGTTGGTGTTGGCCCAGGACAAACATCAAGGGTTGAATCTGTAAAAATTGCGGTTGGTAAGGCAGGTGCTAAAGCTATCGGTTCATGCCTTGCTTCTGATGCCTTTTTCCCATTTCCAGATGGGGTGGAGGAGGCAGCAAGGGCAGGGGTTAAAGCAATTATCCAGCCCGGCGGATCGATGCGGGATGAGGAGACAATCAAGGTAGCGGATAGTTATGGTATAGCAATGGTATTTACTGGAGTGAGGCATTTCAGACATTAAGGAAAATGGGGGAAAATGGGGACAGCGCCCTATTTTTTCTTCTAAAATAGGGCGCTGTCCCCATTTTCTAATGTACCCCTACTTGAGGATTATCCAATGACCATATACCTGAACGGCAAATATATCCCAAAAGAACAGGCAAGGTATGATTTATTCTTTGATGGTGGTGTGTTTGAGACCATGCGGGCATATGGCGGCAAGATATTCAAGCTGTCTGAGCATATCAAAAGGCTCTTCATGTCTGCAAAATTTCTGGGAATGAATGTTTCGTATGTGAGTGAGGAGATTGAAGAAATATGCTGCAATGTACTTGAAAATGCCAGACTTGAACGAGCATCTGTCAGAATAAGCATTGCCAATGGAAATTTGATGGTAATTGTATCATCCCTTCCTGTATATCCACAAGAATACTATGAAAAAGGTGTCCTAATTACCACCACTTCCCTTGTCAAACAACCACCCATGCCACAAGCAAAATCATCAAACTTTTTGCCGGGTGTTATTGCCAGGGCAGAGGCAAACAGGAATAACCCATTTGAGGTTGTATTTCTGAATCATCAAGGTTTCGTGACTGAGGGTACGGTCAGCAATATCTTTATGGTCAAGAATGGATTGCTTATTACCCCACCGCCATATCTTGGATTGTTGAATGGGATTACTCGACAGTGTGTGCTTGAAATAGCCATGCAGACAGGGATGAGAACCAGACAGGTACCGTTTACAAGGTATGACCTGTTTACAGCGGACGAGGTGTTTCTTACCAACTCTACCATTGAGATATTGCCGGTATCTGTGGTGGATGGAAGAATGGTTGGGGATGGAATGGCAGGGAAGATAAGTCGGGGGTTACGGGAAGGGTATTGGCAGATGGTGGAAGGATATGGACGGTATACTCCACCTGACAAGAAAAAGTTCTATTTATATTCAAGACAATGTGCCATATACTTCATCATCATATGGACTGTTATCTGTCAATCCTATTTTTCATCTTTTTCCAATCTTCCTTTTCCCGTTTCATAACACTTCTATGAAAGCAAGATTAATCACAATTAGTATGACTGCATAAGTCAACAGATATAACATGCGTAATAGTAATGACTTATCCCCATCTTAAATTGTTCAGCAAAAGATGTGGGACACGATAAGGTTGTCGGGGGGTAGGGGGTGGAAAAAACAACAATACTGTATTTTTCACTCCTCATTGTTGTAATGAGACAGTTTCGAACAAATTTAGATGCGTTTGCCCTGGTTTGTTCAGTTTTTATGCTTGACTTTTTCGATTCTTTGTGATATAAATAGAGATAAGTGTTTCGTCACCGAAGGAGGCTATTGATGCTTTGTGAGATATGTAAGCAAAATGAGGCTACGGTATTTTATAAGGAAATTATAAATGATAAGCAAAGGGATTTGCAGCTATGCGAAAAGTGTGCTCAAGAAAAAGGGATTTTGACAATAAACCAGATTTCTATTACAAATCTGCTGGGTGGATTGGTTGAACCGGGATCGATTGCTCCTCAGGAGGTTGAGCTGCGATGCAAGAATTGTGGTTTGAGCTATCCAGGCTTTTGTGAGCGGGGTAAGTTTGGGTGTAGTGAGTGTTATCAGGCTTTTTCCCAGAAACTTCCAGCAATCTTTCGAAAGATTCATGGCAGTACCAGACATACTGGAAAACACCCAGCCACTGTATCTATCAGCCCAAAGATAGAGGATGATACAGCTACAATAATAGTTAGACTTCGAGGAGAGTTGCAAGCTGCTATTACGGCGGAGGAGTTTGAAAAAGCAGCTGAATTGAGGGATATGATTAAAGCCATGGAACAGTCTGAAATCGTCCCTGAAGGAGGAAAACAATGACACTGAAAACATTCCTTGAAAACCCTGCTGCCTGGCTTGATGGAAAAGGACCAGCAGCAGAAATAGTGATTAGCAGCAGGTTAAGGCTGGCTCGAAATATAGTCAGAATGCCCTTTACCTGTTGGGCAAAGGAAAAATATCTCAGAGAGATTATCTCTTTGATAAAGGATGCCATAAAAAATAACGCTTTTCTGCCAAATGCAACAATCGTAGATCTGGAACAAGCTGATTCCTTGATACGGCAATTTTTAGTGGAAAGGCATTTGATCAGTCCGGAACATGCTAAGAGTAAGATTGCATCCGTGGTAATTGGGGATAAAGAGTCGGTAAATATCATGGTCAACGAGGAGGATCATCTAAGAATCCAGACCTTTTCCTCAGGGCTTCAATTAAATGCTGCATGGGATGTTATCAGCAAAATAGATGATAGGATGTCTGAAAAAATAGAGTATGCCTTTTCCTCTGAATGGGGATATTTAACTGCCTGTCCTACCAATGTTGGCACAGGGCTAAGGGCATCAGTGATGATACACCTGCCGGCATTGAGCATTACCAAACAAATAGGAAAGATATTGCAGGCTGTATCTCATCTTGGACTGGCTATCCGTGGATTATATGGTGAAGGAACGGAATCATCAGGCAATCTCTTCCAGATATCAAATCAAGTTACACTTGGCCGGCAAGAGGAAGAAATACTTGATAATGTAGAAAAAACAACCCAAAAGATAATTCATGAGGAACAATCTGCCAGGGAACAGATATTGAAACAATCCAGAGTACAGATAGAAGATCGGGTTTATAGGGCAATGGCTCTATTGTGTTCAGCCAGAATTATTTCTGCTCAAGAGGTTATGGAATTATTATCAGCCGTCAGGCTTGGGGTAGGGCTTAATCTGCTGAATATTCCTATTAAAATCTTAAATGAATTATTAATCTCTGTTCAGCCGGCCCATATTCAGATTTTGGTTGAAGATCAACAATCGCCCATAGAAAAGGATATGGTCAGGGCAAGGGTGGTACAAAAAAAGATAATGGAGGGAATGAAGAATGTTTGAACGATTTACAGAAAGGGCAAGAAGGGTTCTTGGACTTGCCCAGGAAGAGGCAAAAAGATTGGGGCATGATTATGTTGGTACTGAGCATATCCTGCTTGGGTTGGTGCGAGAGGGAGAGGGTGTAGCGGCTGAGGTTATCAACAGCCTTGGAATAAGTCTGGAGAGTATTCGCATTGAGGTAGAAAAATTGGCACCAAAGGGTTCAGAGTTACTTACCTATGGTGATGTGCCCTTTACCCCCCATGCCAAGAGGGTGTTAGAGTTGTCTGTAGAAGAGGCAAGGAGATTGGGGCATAATTATATTGGCACAGAGCATCTGCTGCTGGGGTTGATTCGTGAGGGTGAAACTATTGGGGCAAAAGCACTTATTAACCTTAACATAAACCTTGATACAGTGAGGGAGGAGGCTATAAAACTGCTTGGCGGCGGTGTGCCGAGTGGAAAGCAGGCTACTTCTACTCACCCAAAAAAAACATCAACACCCGTTTTAGATGCCTTTTCCCGAGATTTAACCATGCTGGCAAAGGAAAATAAACTTGATCCAGTGGTTGGCAGGGCAGATGAGATAGAAAGGGTTGTTCAAATCCTTGCCAGACGCACCAAGAATAATCCGGTATTAATCGGTGATCCGGGTGTAGGCAAAACAGCTATTGTTGAAGGGCTTGCCCAACAAATCATCTCAGGCATGGTACCTGAGGTACTGGCTAATAAACGGGTATTGTGCCTTGATCTGGCAGCCATAGTTGCAGGTACAAAGTACAGGGGAGAGTTTGAGGAAAGACTAAAAAGGATAATGCAAGAGGTAAGACAATCAAATGAGGTTATCCTGTTTATTGATGAAATGCATACCCTGATTGGTGCCGGGGGAGCTGAAGGGGCTTTAGACGCTGGAAGTATTCTTAAACCAGCCCTGTCCCGTGGTGAAATGCAATGTATTGGTGCTACCACTCTGGATGAGTATAGAAAATATGTGGAAAGGGATGCTGCCCTGCAGAGAAGGTTCCAGACAATTATTGTGGAGGAGCCATCAGTAGATGAAACCATTGAAATATTAAAGGGACTGAGAGATAGATACGAGGCACACCATCGGGTAAAATTTACAGATGAGTCCTTAGAGGCTGCGGCAAAGCTCGCTGATAGATACATTTCCGACAGGTTCCTTCCGGACAAGGCAATTGACCTTATGGATGAGGCTGGTTCAAAAGCCAGACTTCAAACCACAACCATGCCCCTTGACCTTAAGGAAAAAGAACAGGAAATAGCCCAGATCTCTAAGGAAAAAGAGGCTGCTATTGCTGCCCAGGAGTTTGAAAAAGCAGCTAAATTCAGGGATACAGAAAGAATTCTCAGGACAAACCTTGATGAAACAAAACAAAAATGGGAAAAGGAAAAAGGGGTTATTGAAAAAAAGATTGTCCCTGATGATATTGCGGATATACTCTCAAAACTTACTGGTATTCCGGTATACAAGCTTGTTGAAAAGGAGTCCGAAAAACTCTTGAAAATGGAAGAGGCAATCCATACAAGGATTGTAGGACAAGATGAGGCAATCTCTGCCTTGAGCAGAGCCATGCGTCGGGCAAGAACAGGCTTGAAAGATCCCAAAAGACCCATGGGTTCGTTCATTTTCCTTGGTCCAACGGGTGTGGGTAAGACAGAGCTAGCAAAGGCATTGGCTGAATTTTTATTTGATGATGATGAGGCAATTGTTCAGCTTGATATGTCTGAGTTCATGGAAAAGTTTGCAGTATCCAGATTGGTAGGTGCCCCTCCGGGTTATATCGGCTATGAAGAGGGTGGAGAGTTGACAGAAAAAATAAGAAGAAAGCCTTACTCTGTGGTTCTTTTAGATGAAATAGAAAAGGCACACCCGGATGTCTTTAATATACTGCTTCAGGTTTTTGAGGATGGACATCTGACCGATAACCTTGGACATACAGTGGATTTTAGAAATACCGTAATAATCATGACCTCCAATGTCGGGGCAAGGGATATCTTTGAGGCAAAGGACCTTGGATTTATAACCAAAGGAAAAGAGAATATTTATATTGATATGAAGGATAAGGTTATGGCTGAAATGAAAAAGACATTTAATCCTGAATTCCTGAATCGGATTGATGATGTTATTGTCTTCCATACCCTGGCTAAGGAACATATCAACAAAATTGCAGATATGATGGTAAATAATCTGAATGAACGAATTTGCGAGCAGGAAATAACCCTTGAATTAACACCAGAGGCTCATGCCTTCTTGTTTAAAAAGGGGTTTGATCCTGCCTACGGTGCTAGACCACTTCGTCGGGCTATTCAGAGGTATATTGAGGATCCTCTGGCTGAAGAACTCTTGAGAGGGAAATTCAAAAAGGGCAAGATTATAATTGATGTTTCGGCTAAGGATGAGACAAAGTTGACTTTTACTCTTGTTGGGAGGAAGAAGAAGGTAGCGAAGGAGAAGGAATTATGATAACCAAAATAGACCTTAAGGGATTTAAGCTGCATAGCTCAACATCTATAACTGCCTCACCTGTAACTATATTTATATGTCCCAATAATAGTGGCAAATCAAGTTTGGTACAGGCAATTCATTGATGAGACTTAGGATAATAAATATTACATTGTCAGCATATAGAGGTGTTTTTTATGAATATTATCCCTAAATCTGAAAAGGTGCCAAAACAAATGCAATCCGTGTTTGATGATATTGTAGCACTCACAGATAAATTTTGTAAAGAAAACTTAAATGAGGAATACGCTCAATTAGCCTATAAAGTTACTGCTGCTTTATGTCGCAAACGGCCATCCCCTTTAATACAAGTCCACACCAATACATGGGCTTGTGGCATCATATATGCTTTAGGTTTTGTAAATTTTCTTTTTGATAAAAACAATGAACCTTATCTGAGTGCTGCTGATCTATGTGAGGGATTTGGTGTTAGCAAGAGTGTAGGTTTTACTAAGTCAAAGGCAGTTCGCAATGCCTTGGGTATGACACAGCTGGACATTAATTGGTGCTTGCCAAGCTTGATGGATAATAACCCAATGGCGTGGATGCTCAGTATCAATAGTTTAGTTGTGGATGTGCGAACAATGCCGCGAGAAATACAAGAATTAGCCTATCAAAAGGGCTTGATTCCATATATACCGGAGAATAATTTGTGATAAGTGCAGTGAAACGCATGAATGTGGCGAAGAGATGCTGCTCCCTGTGGTAAATTCACCAAGGGCAGGGATTTGTGGGTATACAAGATAAATTATCCGATTACTGAAAGGGCACAGGGCAAACCGCACCTTAAAATTTTACCAGATTTTTCCACCCCCTACCCTTGCCCTTATCCTTACCCACAAGTACAAATACAGCTAATTGACAATTATCAATTAGCTATTAACAATTCACAATTACTATTTAATGTTGATAAAGCCAACAAATAATTGACAATTGTTAATTATTTTGATGTGCATGCTTTGTTGTTTTTAATCATACCCTGATATCTGCCACAAGGAGAGCGTGAATATGCTACAAAAAATACTACTGATACTTATTTTACTCACATGTCTTTCATCAAATCTATATGCCACTGACCCAGAGATTTACTATGAGCAGGCACAGATAGCTTTTCAAAAGGAAGAATATGATGGTGCCTATGAATTATTTGAAAAATATCTCACATTTGCTCCAGAGGGCAAGCAATCGGCTGAGGCAGAGTATAATATGGGTGAATGCCTGTATAAACAGAAGAATTATCCAGAGGCATTACGCTCTTATCAGGCAGTAATTGACCTTCATCCAGATTCCTCCTTTGTTTCTAAAGCGTATAATAAATTGGGAAATTGTTACTGGCGTATAGATGCTCGAGAAAAAGCTGCTGAGGCATATCGTCAAACAATAAAAGAATATCCCAATACCGCTGAGGCTGAATATGCTCAGGTCTGCTTGACAGAGATTTTGGGTAATTCGACGACGCAAAAGAAGACTGCTAAGAAGGCAACACCCCCCCTACTCCCCCTTGATAAAGGGAATTATAAAAAGCCTGAAAAAACAGGACAAACGGAAGAACAAAAACTTGGCAATGAACTCAATACCCTTGAAAAGGCTAAGGCATTGTTCAAGGCAAAGGATTATTCAGGAGCAAGAGGCGTATTCCAAGAATTTATGAAGGCATTTCCAAAAAGCAAATACAGTCATTATGCCAGATTAAAGATAGGAGAAACATACTATTATGAGGAAGATTATGGCAAAGCACTTCCTGAATATAAAAAGGTTATCGCTAATTATCCTGATTCCAAATACATAGATTACGCCATGTATTCTGCTGGATGGTGCCATTTTCGATTAAAAGAATATGCTGAATCTCAAAAAATGTTTGAAACCCTTATAAAAAATTACCCTCAAGGTGATTATATGGATCCAACAAAAAAGGTTCTTCCAAAGATAGCTGACTTGATTAAGGAAGAGAAATTATCTGGTTTATTAAATATTGCAAAGGAGAACTGTGAAAAGGGAAACCTTGTAGCAGCTAAGACATCCATGGAACAGATAATGCAGGAATATCCAGATAGTCCATCAGCCAAAGAAGCAGAGCCTCTCTTGGCTGAGATCAATAAAATGTTGGCAGAAACCTCTTCTAAGGTTGCCATCCAACAGGCTGAAGAAAAAAAGGCAGAGGTAGGAGAACGAACAAAGACACAGAAACAGGAAGCAAGAGGCAAAAAGCAGGAGGTAGAACCCCAAACCCCAAACCTCGCAATCTCAGACAGAAAACCATTGAACAAAGAGGTTGCAGTAGAAAAGCCCAAAGAAGAAAAACCTTCCCTCTCTGATGTTACTGCCGCTATTAAACCTGATAAATCTGATGACCTGTATAAAAAAGCCATCCAATACCTTGGAAATGAGGATTATTATCGGGCAATTGAAATATTTCAAAAGATATTATTAGAATATCCAAACAGTAGTTATGCTACACTGGCAAAGAAAGGAATAGATGATGCAAGCAGTTCCCTCAAGTATCGAAGGATAGAAAGACTTTTTGAGATTGCTCAAAGATATTATAACATGGGTGAGTATGAAAAGGCAAAGCAGGGGTTCAAGAGTATTACAGAGGAATATCCAGAAACAAATCAGGCTCAAAAGTCACAAAAGATGATCCAGCAATTGTCAGGGGTAAGCACAGAACAGATTGGCGAGGAATACGCAGCAGCTCAACGATGTTATGAGCAGGGGAATCTGGACAAGGCATTAGAACAATTTAAGAAATTGGTTGCAAAATATCCACAGACAATATATGCTCAGGCAGCAACAGGGACAATAGCGATTATTCAGGAAAAATTAAGCAATAAAAAGGCTAAAGACTTGTATGAAGAAGCAAAATCACTTCAGGAACAGGGCAGCTATATGGAAGCTATCAATGAGTATAGTAAAATATTGGAGGAATATCCAGCAGCATATTGGACACCATATGCCCAGTATGCTAAAGCAGAGACCCTCTATGCTCAACAGAAATATAAAGAGGCTATCAATGCCTGGCAAAAGGTACTGGAGAATTTTTCTGGAAATGATATGTCACCACATGCCCTCTATCATATTGCTGAGTGTTATGAAAAACTCAAGGACTATAAAAATGCCTCTCAATCATACCTGAAACTTCAACAGGTCTATCCGGAAAGTATTTATGCCAAGGGGGCATTAGCTGAGTTGATAAAAAAACAGGCTGCAAGGTTAAAGGCAGAGGCAGAGAAATAATTGACAATTGACCATTATTTGTTGGCTTTATCAACATTAAATGTAACTACTCAGCTATCAAGAGATAACTACGAAAAGCGCAAAAAACGCGAAAAATGAGATCAAGGTGATAAAATCTCCTACATTGCCCCTGATTATCTTGGGCAAAACTACCCTTGCCCTCACAATCTTTTTCCCTATTATCTGCTTCTGCAAGCCATTGACAATGGTTTCTACCTCTGGGAATTCCGGCATTTATTTTCTCTCTTTGACAGGATTAACAGGATGGACAAGATAATCATCTTGTAATCCTGTTATCCTGTCTGATTTTCCTCATCATTTTATTCGTTCCATTGGAACACCACAGCAGCAAGGTACTGCCTTTGGCTCTTCATCAAACTCGATGATATGGCATTCACAATCTGTTCCGCAAGTACATTTATACTGTACTGGCTTTTCCTGTTTTTTAACTCCACATTTACAGCACATATCGTATCACCCCCTTATAAAAATTATTTTGAATCTTATCCATCAGATTAATATCTTCTGTAACAACAATGCTTTAATTTCCATTTTCCTCACCTTTTTTCTCCGGCTTAATCTCACCACTTGCGACTAATCGTTCAAACCGAATATATGTTTCACATTTAGCCAAATATTTACGAACAGCAAATAATCCGGCAATGGCAAGGACACCAAGTATAATCTCGTAAATATTTGTGGTAAGGAGCAACAATTTTCTGGCAATGACGAAGGCTAATATCTCAGGTAGGAGTTCTATCTTTCGTCAAATCATCATTACCGCCATCTCTAACCCTATGACAAGAAGAAAAATATTGCTCATAATTATCTCAAAGGTTGAGTGGAATTCACTCCATGAAGTAATCTGGTGTTGAGCTATCAATCCTATAAACATCACCAGCCCAAAAATAACAATGGATAGGATTATCAGCCCTAAAAACATTTCCAGCCAAAATAATAACTTATTGATAATTTTCATCGCATTTCCTCCTTCTCGCCTTTGTGTGCTCTGTGCTCTCTGCGGTGAACTATTGCCCTGCCTTATTCATCTCCGTAATCATATCCTCTGAATTCCTGTACCCAATCACCTGATGAATAACCTTTCCATCAGAGTTTATAAATAGAATGGTTGGCAGTGATCTTGCCCCATATCTGGCAGGGGTTTGCCTATCTGTATCACAATCTATCTTAACGCAAACAAACCTCTGGGCAAGTTGGATGACATTCTTGTCTGTCCATGTCTCTTTATCCAATTTTTTACACCATCCACACCACTCAGCATAAAAATCAACCATCAATGGACAATTCCTCGCCTTAGCCATCTTCAACCCCTCATCAAAAGAATTAACCCATTGAATATTAGTAACCTCAGCAGGCTTTTCAGGCTTTTGCTGAACTACTACCGCTACAGTCTCTGTGCCCTTAGCTGGAGCAAGGCTTTCATTTGATGGTGCAGGATTCTGGATTTGGGCTTCTGTTTCCTGACTCCTAACTCCTGACTCCTGCTTCCCTTGCACAGGACATTGGCACCCAATAAAACTCATAGCAATCAAACAAATACACAACCGAAACATATCACACCTCCTATCCAATAATGTAAAATCTACAATCCATCTGATTACAATGCGTATTTCTATGACTATGCGTGCATTTTAATTCTGCAGCCGGGATATATTCCATTTTCACCTTCAACACTTCACGAATATATTCTACTGCGGTCTCAAGGGCTACCCATGTACTCCGTTTACAGCATCTTGCTCCTCGATAACTGGCAATAGCAGATAAGGCACGGGAGGTCATCACATTAGCCATTATCCTCTCTGTATCAGATAAAGGAGTAGCCTTTAGAATAACGCTTATGGCTATTCCGCAAGCAATGGCTGCCCCATCTGTACCGTAAAAACCACAATAGCCGGCAGGAATGGTAGCTCCTCGTTTAATTGCCTCCCGGATCTCATCATCACCAACCTTGCCTGTCAAATTCCGATAGCCAGCCATTAGCACACCGGCGATCATAGGATGATGCTCCGGTCCAATCATGTGTATCTTTGGATGGTTCATGATGGTATTAGCCATCTCCAGAGGGTTGGTAGATTTTGAGGTCAGACAAAATTGAGTGATTATTTCCAATGAATCCTTCCCATGACACCCCTCGCAAACATAATGTCCGCTCAGACAGATAAAGTATCCCTCTTCTTCCTTACCACAATATGTGCAGACAGCAGGGATTGGTAAGGTTAAATACTTAAGCCCCTGACCACAAACCATACAATCCTGTGTTTTCTTTTCTGTCATATATTCCTCCCTATAAACTTAATGCCTTCTTTGGACAATCTAATACGCAAAGCCCACACTTCAAACAATCACCATCAGTTACAACCCCATTCTCCTTAAACTTAAATGGTGCAACCTGAATTGGACATATTTCATAACAGGATTTACATTCTGGGCAACGATTAGCATCTATCCTCAATGGATATCTTTTTCTGCCCACCCAGTTTGCCATTGAACCAATAGGACAAAGATAACACCATGTTCGCTGGTGAAAGATTAAAGCCAGAATAAGCCCTATGATGGTAGTAACCGTGAGGAGTATTATAAAAAACATGCCAATCTTATATGGATCTGGCCAATGGTTAATAATCTGGATGGTCATCATTGCCATAAGAAAGGAAAGCACACCTATTCTTAAAGGCAACCCCTTGAAAAATTGAGGAATTTCTCTGCTGGGACTTATAGGCTTGAGTAGAACATCACAGAAACTTCCTCTTGGACAAAACCAGTCGCACCATTTCCGTCCCTTTACCAAACCTATCCCTATCCCAAGTAGCATACAGAAAGGAATAAAGTAACCCAAAAGGGGATATCGCCAGCCTCCAATAAGAACGATGAGAAAAGCAATAGTCATAACAAATTGCCTAATCCTTCTTTTCTTCACAAAAGTTTCATATGTTTCTGTCATCTCACACCTCCTTAAATTTCATGCAACTTCTTGGATAATTTTTCTGTCTGTGCCAATTTCTCCAGAAGTATCTCGCGAATAATATCAAACGCCTGAATAATTTTGGGATTAACCAGAGAATAGTAAATAGTTGTTCCTTCTCTTCGTGTATTCACCATACCTTTTTCACGCATGATAGTCAAATGTTGGGAAAGATTTGACTGCGGGATGTCAGCCAAATCAGCTAATTCATTCACAGACAACTCCTTATCCTTGAGAAGATTCAATATCTCTAACCGCTTGGGTGAGGTAAACACCTGACACATCCGAGCATGAAGTTCGTAAAGCTTTTGTTCCACCAGCGACCTCCTTAATTGTTATATTATAATATTAGCATATAATGATGAATTTGTCAAGTGTTTTTTTGCAAAATATTGGTGCAATCAAATCTCATATCGGAATTCCATGCAAGTTGCAAATTTTCCTTGACAGAGTGCCTATTTTATGCTATGCTTTCCGTGAGTATTTAGAATAGCCCACATAGCTCAGTTGGTAGAGCACATCCTTGGTAAGGATGAGGTCAGCAGTTCGATCCTGCTTGTGGGCTCCATCTGTCATTCCGAACTTACTGTGAGGAATCTTTATCGTGATGCAAAAAGAAAATTCTGTTTGGTCTATTATATTAAAGGTTTTGCTACTGTGCATATTTTTGACCATTACTGTGGCAAGCATCACGGTATTTATCCTTTTATGTCCATCTTCAAAGGATGTTATTAAGGTGCCTGATTTAATGGGTAATGACAGGGTTTCAGCCATTGGGATATTGAGCAAAAAGCGGCTTGGGATAAAAGAGGTCTATAAACCACATGATACCCTTCCAAAGGATTATGTTATTGCTCAAAACCCTTTGCCTGGCACTGAGGTAAAACCAAAGAGAAAGATAGAGATAACCCTGAGCTCTGGCCGAAATATGATAGTTGCCCCAAGTCTTTGTGAGCTTTCCCTTTCAGAGGTTAAAGAAAATCTTTGTCGCATAGAGTCTGAAAATTATTGCGGGTTGCAGGTAAAATCTATTTCTTATGCCAATTCTTCCACCATTCCACCAAATTACATCGTTTCTCAGATACCAATACCCGGAACAAGAGTACCAACGAATACAGGTGTAAGCTTAATTGTCAGCAGTGGACCCAATTCTCCAACCTTTTATATGCCTGACCTTATAAACACCCCTGTTACTGAAGCCAAAAAGCTATTGGATGAAATGGGATTAAACTTAGAAATAAAGGAAGAAGCCGCTGAGACTGTGGAACAAAATATGGTTATTAATCAATCTCCTTTTGCCGGTAAAAAAGTGACAAGGGGTGGAACAGTTACCCTTACTATTTCAGCATATCTTTCTGAGGGAAGTGCATTGCCACAGGAAGGGGAATAAAAGTAGGGGCGAACCTATGTGTTCGCCCGAAAGAAGGCACAAGGAAGAAAGGGAAAACAAATACCATGATAAAAATTGCCCCATCGTTATTATCCGCAAACTTTTCATGTCTGGCGGAAGAAATAAAACGCATCGAACAAACAGCTGATATGCTCCATCTTGATGTAATGGATGGACACTTTGTCAATAATATTACCTTTGGTCCGGTAGTTGTTTCAGCCATACGAAGTAAATCCAAACTGCTATTTGATGTCCACCTGATGATCACCAATCCAGCCCAAATTATCCCTGCGTTTATCAAGGCAGGTGCAGATATTATTACCATCCATGCTGAATGCCGGGATGAATTATTGCCAACCATACGGATGATTAAGGATGCTGGTGTAAAGGCTGGTGTGTCCATTAATCCGCCAACTCCATTGGAAATTATTATTCCCCTGCTTGGAGAAATTGATCTGTTGCTGATAATGAGTGTTAATCCGGGGTGGAGCGGACAGGGGTTTATTTCGGAGGTTTTGCCAAAGATTAGAGAGGCTAAGGGGTTGATAGAAAGAGATAACCTTTCCGTAGAGATTGAGGTTGATGGTGGGATAAATATTGTTACCGGAAAACAAGCGGTTGAGGCAGGGGCAGAGATTCTGGTTGCTGGCTCGTTTGTTTTTAATAGTTCTGATCCATGTAATACCATAGAGATATTGAAGAATCTGTAAGAGGTGGAAAATGCTAAAAATTGGTATTCTTGGCATTACCGGATATGCTGGAGCTGAGTTGATTCAAATATTGTTAAAACATCCAGAGGTACAGATTACAGAGATGGCTGCCCGTCTGGATAAGCCTACCCCTATCTCAAACATATTTGGTCAGTTTAAGAAAAGGTTTGATATGGAATGTCAGGTGTTCAAGGATGCACAATCATTTGGTATGACCTGTGATTTGATATTCCTTGCTTTGCCACATAAGACCTCTATGAGTCTGGTGCCGGAATTCTTGAAGGCAGGGAAACGGGTGGTTGACCTTTCTGCGGACTTCAGGTTGAGGGATGCAGGGGTCTATTCCCAGTGGTATCATGAAGAGCATACAGCACCATCTCTCTTGTCCGAAGCAGTGTACGGACTGCCGGAGTTATATCAAGACAGGATCAAGAATGCCAGATTAATAGCCAATCCAGGGTGTTATCCTACTACAGTTATCCTTGGCTGTGCCCCATTGATTAAACAGAAAATAGTGAAATTAGAGATTATCGTTGATTCAAAGTCAGGGATTAGCGGTGCCGGTAAAACGCCCTCCCCAACCACACATTTTGTCAATCGATACGAAAACTTTACTGCTTATAATATTGGTGTCCATCGACATATTCCGGAGATGGAGCAAGAGCTATCCATGCTTGCTGGTTCTGAGGTAAGGGTAATATTCAGCCCACATTTGCTTCCTATTAATCGGGGTATGTTGAGTACTATGTATCTTACTCTGGAAAAAGAGATAACTCAAGATGACTTATCCTCTCTGTATCAAGGATTTTATCAAGATGAGCCGTTTATCCGCATTCTGGACAAGATACCTCAGACAGCTGATGTTCGGGAAACCAATTATTGTGACATTTGGGTAAATCTTGATAAGCGAACTAATAAGGTTATTATTGTTTCTGCAATTGACAATTTGACCAAAGGGGCATCTGGGCAGGCTGTGCAGAATATGAATATTATGTATGGATGGGATGAAACGATAGGGCTTGTGTAGGAACAGACTGTAACCGTTCACGCCACTAAGACACTAAGACACAAATAAGAATTAAGACAATTTGAATGGTATCAGCAGTAGAAAAGAAGGAGACAGCTTACATAACTTTAGGAAATTTAATTGACTACAAGAAATAAAATCCGAAGCCCTGCGCAAAAGCATCCTCAAGCATGCTTTTGAAGGCATGCTGACTGAGCAGTGGCGAAAAGAGCATCTGGACTTATACTCAAGTGGGACATAAATTGCGTTTTTTGCTGGTCTTAATCAACGATAGCTGTGTTGTTCAGGTTCGCAATAGTACACTATTGCTCACCTTCACGCCTTGCTCTCCTTGATTAATCCTCACCGAAAAAATCGCAATTTATGCCCCACTTGAGTATAATGAAAAATCTCTTGATAATATTGGAT